>JAFPVP010000005.1 GCA_017412925.1 Selenomonadaceae bacterium | reverse complement strand
GACCTTCCGAGCTACTCTTTTTTGGCGTCGCGTAATAAAAACGAACAGTATCAGTTGCCAATTTATGTCGGTAAAGCCATACCTGAAGGCGCACGAAAAGGCGGACAGGGAACAAATGACACCCAAGGTTTTGCGCTTTACAAACGCTTGAGTGACCATGCAAAATCTATTTCCGCCGCGAAAAATCTTCGTCTGTCAGATTTTCAGTACAGAGTTCTTGCCGTTGATGATATTTGGATT
Source organism: Selenomonadaceae bacterium (assembly GCA_017412925.1). Lineage (GTDB taxonomy): Bacteria > Bacillota > Negativicutes > Selenomonadales > Selenomonadaceae > Quinella. Next base: position 9,264 of record JAFPVP010000005.1, on the reverse strand, counting down.
CCGCTGACGGAGTCCATGCTCATTGAAAAATTTTTGCCGGTGTGGAATTGTTTACTTGAAGGTTTTGGGAATCATGATCCGGGTAAAGGTCGCAAAAATATGATGAAGCCGGCTTGGGATTGCTATCATCCGGGACGCACTTGGGCAGAACATTTAAAGCCTTGTTCAAAAACTGCGGAGCAACTTGATAAAGAGATTCGAGATTATCTTAAAAATTTCTCTAACCTCTGACGGCTTTGCGTTTGGTTATGTAATTCCAAATCGTCACGATGGCGGTCGCGAAAATTTTTGCAATCATGTAATACAAGCCCGCCACGTCGACGAAAAACCACATGCACAGCTGATTGAGCCCCAGCCCCACGACGCCCGTCCCGAAAAAAATTAACGCTTGTTGCGGAGTCTGTCGTTTCGCGCCCTTGAAAACGTAAATGACGCACAGCCAGTAATTGAAGACGACCGTTATGCTGAACGAAATCGCCGACGAGTACAGATAATAAACGCCCGCAAATTCAGTCAGCGCGAACAGTATCGAATAATCCATTAGAAACGAGACGCCGCCGACGAAGCAGAACCGAATTATCTCCAACATTCTTTCCCGCGTCATTTGAACAACTCCGCAAAATTTATCACAGAAATATTTTTCTCGACCAGCGCGTCTAAAATTTTCGGGGAAGTCACGGCGGCAAGTTCCTCCTCGAAATCGTGCTCCCAGTGACAAAAATCCTGCAGAATTTTATTATCGGTGCCAGGGTGGAGCATAACTTCAGTCGTGCCCTCGCGCAGATTTTCTATCAGATTGAGCAAAAAATTTTCGCTGACGGATTCACCCGCGACAATGCCCGCGAAGTGTTCGGGCGTCGCGAATTTTTTTTTGTGAGCCGCATGCTCCGCGAATTTGGCAAGGGAGCCCAAGCCCAGTCGCCCAAAAAGTTTCCCTAAGCTGTCCAATTCGCCGTCGAAAAGTTTCGTGTTCGCCACGCGCATGGCAGAAATATTTTCCGTCTGAGCCAACTTCAAAACGATTTCGATAATGCCGGGCACGTGGTGCAGGTGTTGATGACTGTCGAAATGCGTTAATTTTAAACCTGCGCGGGAAATTTTTTCAAGTTGCGCGGCAAGCTCCGAATGAACTTCAGCGCGGGAAATTTTTCCGCTGAGATACCGCTTGAGAAATTTGACGTAGTTGTCATGAAAAATTCCCTCCGCCGTAACGAGCGTGGGAATTTCTTCGGGCGGCAGGACAGGGTTGCCGTTCGCCAGCGTGAAGTGAATGCCCACGCCCAAGCCCGAATTTTTTTTTGCCACTTTGACGGCGTCGTCGAAAGCCGCGCCGCCCGCCATGAGCGTAGCCGACTTCAAACAGCCCGCCTTGAACGCCCGCTCGACTGCCCGATTTATCAGCTCGTGCCGCCCGAAATCGTCTGCGTTCACGATTATTTTTTTCAAAGATAAAGCCTCCTTCGCAGGAAAAATTTGCACGCGCCCGAATATTTTTTCCAAAAAATTTTACGGAGTTTGATTAAATGAGCCCGATGATAACAGCAGTCGTCGCCTTCCTGATTGACGCGCTCCTCGGCGACCCGCGCAGTAAATTTCACCCCGTCGTTTTGATTGGCAACTTAATTTCCACGCTCGAAAAAATTTTGCGCCGCGACTTCGACAGCCCGAATCAAAAAATTTTCAAGGGCGGCTTATTGGTCGGCGTCGTAGTCAGTGCAAGTTTTTTCGTCGGCTTGAGCATAGAAATTTTTACGGAAAATATTCCGAGCCTCGCCGCGCAGATTTTTATTCAAGCGTTGGTGTTGAGCTTCATGATTTCGCCGCGTTCTTTGAGCGATGCCGCCCGCGAAATTTATTTTCTGCTTGAGCGGGAAAATTTACCTCGTGCCCGCGAAAAAGTCGGTTGGATTGTCGGGCGCGATACAAAAAATTTAAACGAGGCAGAAATTGCCCGCGCCACCGTCGAAACCGTCGCGGAAAACACTGTCGACGGAATTATTTCGCCGCTGTTTTTCTTTGCCGTCGGAGGCTTGCCGCTTGCCGTTGCCTACCGCGCGATTAACACGATGGATTCCATGCTCGGCTACAAGAACGAAAAATATTTTTACTTCGGACGCGCGGCGGCTCGGCTCGACGACGTTGCCAATTTTATTCCCGCCCGATTGACTGCAATTCTTTTTATCTGCGCGGCGATTATCCTGCGCCTCGATTACAAAAACGCCTTCGACATGATGAAACGCGACGCCGCTAAACACCCAAGCCCGAACGGCGGCTGGGCTGAGGCGACTGTTGCAGGCGCGTTGAATATTCGGCTCGGCGGCGTGAATTATTATTTTGGCGAGCCACACTTCCGCGCGTACATGGGCGACCCGAACGAAATTTTAGAGGCGGTGCACATACTCGGCGCGATTCGCATGATGTACACCGCCACGGTTCTTTTTCTAAGTTTCGCGTGCCTAATCGTTTAATCGAAAACTTTCGGGAGCAAGTCGGCAATGTCAATGGTAATCGGCATGAAGTAAAGCCCGCCGCTCGAAGTTTTGATAAAGTCGATAACTTTTTTGGCGAAAGCGATATTCCAATCCATGGTCGGCTGAAAATCTTTCGGAAAGACGGCCTTGTCCTTGCGCTCCCAATAGCCGCGACTGCGATTGCTAAAAACGGGCGACACTCCCCAATAAACTTCGTGCCCGTCAAGCAAATCAGCGTACATTTCCAAAAAGCGCAGGTCGAAGAACGGCTGAGTAAAAAATCCCACGGCTCCGGCTTGAGCTTTGCGCTCCACGCGATAAAGTTCGTCGCGAATGCCGCTGCGATATTGGTCAAGCCCCGCATAAATTTTCACGTCGGGCAACTCTTCGCGGAATTTGCGAATCACGTCGATTGTCTCCGTCGGATAAACCGTGCGCGTCAAATCTTTTGGCGGGTCGCCCGCGATTATCAGAACTTCCTTTATTCCGAACTTGATAAAATCGTCGCGCATTGGTAGCGGCTGATTTAAATCGATGTCCATTGCGCGGACGTGCGGAATAGTCGGGAGCGCGCTTTGAGTGACTTTGGCGGCTTGCCACGGGCGCAAATCGAAACTCATCAAGTCGGGAATGTTCACGCAGTCGACCTGCGGATATTTTTTTATTACGTCGATGTCGGCTTGCAAGCTTGCCTCGTCGCGCGGAATAATTTCAACAGCTATCCTACCCATAAAATTTCCTCCATCAAAAATTTTTCCACAGCATTATAACTTCCCGCCCGCCGTTTATCAAGCTTGACGTTGCCGCAGAGTATTTACAGCCGCGCGTTTTGAAAATATAATCGTGCCGAGAGGTGGATACGTCATGAAAAAATTTTTGTTCGCGCTGATGGTTTTATTTACGCTGAATTTTTCTTTGGCGAGCGCGGAAATTATCACTGTCGAAGGCAAAGGTCATTATTTTATCAATCGGAAAATCAAAGAAACTTTTGAGGACGCCTGCGAGCACGCTTACACCGAAGCTTTGAACAACGCCGCCGAGCACGCCGGGGTTGCGATTAGAAATTCTTCGCGAATGAAAAATTTTGAGCTGGAAGAATACAACGTCGAGACTGCCGCTGGCGCGATTCTGGAAATTGTCGGCGAACCGGAATATACAAACGGCGAGACCAACGCAAAGCACATGGAGATTATTTGCAAGATAATCGCGCGCGTCGACACGGCTAAGGTTGAGGCTTTTCTCGGCAAAAAAGATTTGCTCGCCGAACGTGAAGCCAAAGACAAAAAGATTCGCGAACTAGAAGCGGAAATCACAAAACTTAAATCCGAAGGAAATCAAAGCGCATTCGACACGACGCAAAATAAATTTCTAATCGCCAAATACGAGCGCGACTTGGACATTTACGACTTCGGAAAAAAAATAAATCTGCAGGAGATGATGACCACTGCAGAAAAATTGGCGGCACTCGACGCGGGCAACGCGAGCGCATTTCGGGCGACGGTCTACGTCTACCGCCACGAGGACAAAATTCAAAACGTCGTCGACTACTGCAAGGAAATGCTTGCCGCGAACACTTCCGCCGATATTTCAATCGAGGCTTGCGCGCAACTCGGCGATATTTACTACAACGAAATTTTCGACACGCCGACTGCCAAAAAATACGTCGACCAAGGCATCGCGCTCGTCAAGAAAAAATATTCCAAAGCGCAGATTGAAAAGCTCGTCAACGGCACCAACGTCGAAATCAAAAATTTTGAATTAATCGGGCGGTCAAATACGATTCGAGAGCTGTATATTTTGAAGTCCGACATTGAAAACGTCAATCCCAAATTCGATTCGGTGGCAGTGATGGAAGACCTGGTATCAACTGAAAGAATCTACAATATCAAGTATCGCACAAACTGGTAATCACTTTTTCCAATCGGCGGGCACGGCAACTTCCATAGTCACTTCGCAAGATGAACTCCCGTCGTCGTAAAAATAAAACTTTGTGTCGCCGACTTGCCGCGCATTTTTTTCAAGCAACTTGAAAGCTTTACTGTTTTGTGGAATTTGAGTCGTGATAATTTCTATTCCTCCAACAGTTTTTGTTTCAAGAATAATGCCGTCAATCGCTTCGACGAGATTAAGCAGAGCATTTATGCGAGCAGCTTGTCGGGCGAAAGTTTTGGCGAAGCTGTCGCGCTGATCCCAATTCGTCGGAGCTTGTCCGATGCCCGTCACTCGATGAACAACTTCACCGGATTTTGTTTCTGCCGCCGCAAAAGCCGTCGTCGACGCCGCGAAAAAAATAATCACAAACGCCGCGATAAATTTCCGAATCATTTCAATCACTCCTCACGTTGAAATTTGAACAACTTCATCGGCAAATTCTATCACGGGCAAGCGGTGCGTCGCAATTATAATCGTCCTGCGCGGCGAAAATTTTTTTATCAGCTCCAAAACTTTTTGCTCCGTCGCCTCGTCGAGTCCCGCTGTCGGTTCGTCCAATAAAATTATCGGCGCGTCTTTGAGCAGGGCGCGAATCACTCCGAGCCGTTGAAGTTGCCCGCGACTTAATTTTTGCGGCGAATTTATTTCGAGCGTCGACAAGTTCAGCGCGTCCAAAAAATTTTTCAGCTCCGTGTCGGCGAGCGTGTCGAACATCGTAAAATTTTTTCGGAGCGTCGTTTCAAATAAATGCGGGGCTTGAGGAAGCAATGCGCAATGCGTAATGCGTAGTGCGCAATGAGTTTCTACATCTGTAAGTTTTATCGAGCCTGTTGTCGGTTTTAAAATTCCCGCCAGAAGTTTTAAGAGCGTCGACTTGCCCGCGCCCGATTCCCCGATTAACGCCGTGATTTTCCCCGCAGAAAATTTCAAGTTCACGCCGCGCAGGACAGGCGATTTTTTTTTCGGATAAGTAAAGCTCACGTCGACGAGCGAAATTTCCGGCGGCATTAAAATTTTTTCCGTCGCGCCAAAAAATTTTTCTTCACGCAAAAATTTTTTCAGCCGTTCGAGTGACGAGCGAGCCGAAATCATCACGTGGAACGCCACGCCGAATTTCCTTATCGGCAAGAAAAATTCCGGCGCGAGCAGAAGTAAAAACAACGCCGCTTGAAACTCGACGCCGCCCGCGACCAACCGCAAGCCCAAAGTCACGGCGACCAGCGCGATTGACAGCGTGGTTATCAGCTCCAGCGCGAACGACGACACGAACGCCAATTTTAAAACGTCCAAAGTTGCCGCCGAAGATTTTTCCGACGCCGCCCGAATTTTCTTTGCGCCCGCGTCGATTCGCCCGAACATTTTCAAAGTTGTGATTGCCGATAAAAGTTCGCGGAAGTCGCCGTTCAACTTTTGCAGCTGTGCCCACGCGCGAGAATTTTTTTCAGCCGTCGCCTTGCCGATAAGCCACAACAAAAGCGGCGCAATCGGCAACGTCACGAGCAAAATCGCCGCCGTCAACAAATCGACGAGAGCCGCGCAGATTAAAAATATCGGCAGTAAGATTATCGCCGAGACGATTTGCGGCGCGACCTTCAAGAAAAATTCGTCCAAACTTTGAAGCGTGTCGAATATCAGCGTTAAAAGTTCGCCACTTGAAACTTCCTGCTCGAAAAGTTGCACGTGGATTTTTTGCCGGAAGGAAGTTTGAACGTTCACGGACAGCCGCGCAAAAAATTTTTCAGCCGTGCTCGACAATAAAAATCTCCCCGCGAAGAATCCGAACGCCGCCAACAAAAATTTTCCCGACGGCGTGGAAATAAATTTCACCAGAGCCGCCGCGCTGAGCAAAATAAAAAATCCTTCGACGACTTTGCACGCGACAATTTCGCCGAGGATTTTTTTTGATTCGAGTTTAATGATAGTGAACATCTGCGGGCGTCACGCGGTCTTTGAAAATTTTATACGTCCAAGCTTGATAGATTAAAACAATCGGCACGAAAATCGCGGCGGCAATCGTCATGAGCATTAAGGTATGCGGCGTCGAGGCGGCGTTGTAAATGTTCAAGCTGAAGTCGGGCGAAATGCTGGAAACCATGATTCGCGGGAAGAGCGCGGTAAAAAATCCGATCGTCAAGAAAGCAATGCCGAGCGTCGACGAGATGAACGCCTTGCAACCGCAACCCGAAGCTGCCCCCGCGCAACTTGCAATCAGCGCGGCGATTGACAGCCCCAAGAAAATTACCGTGCTAAGTTTGGCGAGTATGTCAGTATCAGCCGCCGCGAAGCCCGCGAACACCACGTAAGCTATAAGTGTCGCGATACCCAAGCACAAACTTTTTCTGCGAATGTCTTCGAGCAAGCCTTTGTCCGCGATTTTTATCAGCAAAAAGTTCGCGCCGTGGAAGGCGAACAGCAACACGAAGAAAATTCCGCCGAGCAAAGCGCACGGGCTTAGCAAGTCCAAAAAGTTTCCGACGTAATGCATTTGAAAATCTATCGGCAAGCCGCGCAGGAGATTGACGACCGCCACGCCCCAAAGCAGAGCCGGCACGAAACTCCCGAACATAATTCCGAAGTCCCAAAAATTTGTCCAGTCAGAGTATTTGAGTTTGCCGCGCAGTTCAAAGGCGACGCCGCGCATAATCAACGCCAACAACATTAAAAACAGCGCGAGATAAAATGTGCTGAACATCGTGGCGTAGACGTGCGGAAATGCCGCGAACGTTGCGCCGCCCGCCGTTATCATCCAAACTTCGTTGCCGTCCCAAACCGGACCGATTGCGCGGACGAATTGCGAGCGTTCATTTTTCGGGCGACCGAGCATCATCATGCCCACGCCGTAATCAAAGCCCTCAAGGATAAAAAATCCCGTGAAGAGCACCGTTATCAAAATAAACCAAACGATATTTAAATCCACAATCCTCACTCCCTTGCGAAAAATTTTTCAGCGCGACAGAATGGAATAGATGACGGTTATGGCAATAGTTGCGACGCCGATAATCGTGGCGACGGACACATTTCGGACGTGATTTCCGATATTTTCAATCTTAGTTTCGAGCTTATCGATCTTTGAATCCATTTTCTTGTCCATGTTGTCCATCTTCGTGTAAAAATCTTTTTGCAGATCTTTCATGTCTTGGCGCAGTTCCCGAATGTCATTAGCCCGTTGATTGTCTCGGTCGCGCATTTCTTGCATGAAGACGTTGAACTTTGCGTCCTGCATTGCCAACTTCATTTGAACGTCAGCGTTAATTTTTTCTTGTCCCGTCATCACAATCACTCCTCTTCCTCCGTGATGTGAGTGCGCCGAATGAACATGACCGCCGCGAAGACCGCCAACACTGCCAAGAAAAGATAAATTGCTGTGAAGCCGATTAAAGTTATCCAAACTTCGCCCGCCGAAAGATTCGGGCTGACTGCAACCGCTGTTTTCTGCAAGCCGACGACTATCCAAGGTTGACGACCCGCCTCCGCAATGTACCAGCCCGCCGAATTCGCGATAAACGGCAACGGCAACAACAGCGGCATTAATTTTAAACAGCAAAGGTGCTCACGAATTTTTTCGCGGCAGAAGAAGACAAAGCAACCCGTTCCCAAGACAATCAGTAGCAATGCGCCGCCAGCCCCGACCATCGCGCGGAAACTCCAGAACATGCCGCGCACGTCGTTGGGAATGTAATAGCCGCTACCGTATTTCTCGACAGCCTCGCGTTGCAAATCGTTAATGCCTTTGACTTCGCCGTCAAAAGAATTGTGCACCATGAAGCTGAACATGTTCGGGATTAAAATTTCAAAATCGTTGCGCCCCGCCTCTTGATTAATATCAGCGACGACCGCGAACGGTGCAGGATTTTCCGTCTCCCACAGAGCCTCGAACGACGCAAGTTTCATCGGGTTGCCTTCAGCGAGATATTGCGCGTGCATGTGACCGGAGCCCATGACGCCCAACACTCCAACCAGCGTGTAGAGAACTGCGCGGCGAAGAGTCCGAACGAACATTTCGCGGGAGGCTTCGTCGGTGGCAATTTTCCACGCGCTCACGACGATAACCAAAAAGCCGCCCGTCGTTATGCCCGCGAAGAACGCATGAGAATATTCGCCGACGACGTAGGGATTGGTGATGAGTTCGCCAAAATCCGTCATGACAGCGCGTCCGCCCTCAATCGCGTAGCCGACAGGGTGTTGCATGAACGAATTGGCGACCAGAATCCAAAACGCGGAAAGGTTGCTGCCGAACGCGACAATCCAAATGCAAAGGCAGTGAAGTTTTTCGCTGAGCTTGTCCCAGCCGAAAATCCACAGCCCAATAAATGTTGACTCAATGAAAAATGCCGTCAAAGCCTCCAGCGCGAGCGGTGCGCCGAAGATGTCGCCCATGAACCGCGCGTACTCCGACCAGTTCATGCCGAAATGAAATTCCTGCACGATACCAGTCACGACGCCCATCGCGAAATTTATCAGGAAGATTGTCCCGAAAAATTTCACGAGCTTTTTGAGCTTGACGCGCTCCTCGTAGCTACCGCTGTTGATGTACCACGTTTCAAGTAGCGCGACGAAAATTGACAAGCCCAAAGTCACGGGCACGAATAAAAAATGATAGATAGTTGTGATTGCAAATTGCAGTCGCGATAAAATCAATGCGTCCATAAAATCACTTCCTGTCCTTAAAATTTTCTGCGATTATTAAACCATAAATCGCGCCCGTTTACAAACAAAAATTTTTGGCACGCGGCTTGCTTTTTATTTTGGCAGAGGAGGCGATAACGATGACTTACCTAATTTCTGTCGGCGTGACAGTCGGGATTTTGGCGGGCGCGTGGTGCTTGGCGGCGGACAATATCGGGCTGATAAGTTTCGCGGG
>JAFPVP010000053.1 GCA_017412925.1 Selenomonadaceae bacterium | reverse complement strand
GAAGAAATCTCTTTCGGGTATCGCTGTTGCAAAAATTCAAGCGTGTTGTCCGTTGAGCCGTCGTCGCGAACGACAATTTCAAAATCCTGGAACGTTTGATTGAGCACGCTGTCGATTGCGTCCGAAATGTAGTGCTTGCGGTTGTACGTGGGGATAAGAATTGAAATTTTCGGCATAAAAATTCCTCCTTAAACAATGTCGATGACTTCTGAAGAGCCTTTTGTAATGTCCATGGTGATTTGCCCGTCCTTGACGAGGATTTGACGGTCGGCGGCCTGCGCAATGTCCGGTTCGTGCGTGACTAAAATTATCGTTGAGCCAGTTTTGTGCAGATCGCGGAAAATTTCCATGATTTCGCCAGTAGATTTCGTGTCCAAGTTGCCTGTAGGCTCGTCAGCCATTAAAATTGCCGGTTTCATTGCGATTGCCCGCGCGATTGCCACCCGTTGACGCTGTCCGCCCGATAATTCGCCCGGCAAATGTTGTGCGCGGTCTTCTAACGAAACTTTTTTCAGCGCGTCCATTGCCATTGACAATCTTTCCTTCGTTCCGACGCCCGCATACACCGCCGGCAGCGCAACATTCTCCAAACTCGTCAATTTCGGCAGCAGATTAAAATTTTGGAAGACAAAACCGATAGTTTTATTCCGAATTCGCGCAAGTTCGTCGTCCGATAGCCCGCTGACTTCCTGTCCTAACAATTTATACGATCCAACCGTCGGACGGTCGAGACAACCTAAAATATTCATCAAAGTTGACTTGCCACTGCCCGAAGGACCCATCAGCGCGACGAATTCCCCCTTGTCGATGATTAAATCCACGCCGTTTAGCGCGGCAACCGTCTCCGAACCCATTTTATATAGCTTCTTCACGCCCGTTATCGTCACGACGTTTGACATTTCTATTTCTCCTCGCAAAAATTTCCCTCATGATAGCAAAAAAATCGCCCCCTGCATAGTCTTTTGTTCAATTCCCATATTTGGGAATTTGCACTTTGACCCTAAAAATACCCCCAAAATTTAGGGGGGTTTTTTTATGCCTGAAAAAACCGCATTGTGACGCGCATTTTTTAAGTGTCCAATTCCCATATTTGGGAATTTGCACTTTGACCCCAAAATCGCACCCTCAAACCCCACTTTCGAGCCTCAAAATCACTTTCACAGCCCGAAAATCCGTTTCACAGCCCAAAATTTGCTTTCGACACCCAAAAATCGCTCGCGACGCCCAAAAATCGCTTTAGACGCCCGAAAATTGCCTTCAACACCTGAAAATTTGCTTTCGACTCCCCGAAAATTGCTTTCACAGCCCAAAAATCGTCTTCGACGCCTGAAAATTTGCTTTCGACGCCCCAAAATCGCTCTCGACGCCTAAAAATCGCTTTCGACGCCAAAAAAATCATCTTCAACGACCAACGCGATGTGATTATTGCAAAAAAATTTCATGCCAAAATATTTTTTCATGATATAATTGCTTCGAGGAGTTGGTTTAATGAAAATACAGACAATCGAATATTATTTTCGCGAAGTTCTCCTATCTATGATTCGTAATCGCTGGATGACGTTCGCTTCAATCGGTACGGTCGCGGTTTCACTGTTCGTTTTGGGCGTTTTTCTAATTCTTGTCATGAATATGAATAAAATGGCGGCGTCGCTCGAAAGTCAAGTGCAAATTTCTGTTTACATTAACGATAATCTGCCCGAACAAGGGCGAAATGAAATAGAAAAGATGACTCGCGCCATGAAAAGCGTTTCAGCAGTCGAATATGTGCCGCGCGAGGAGGCTTTAAAGAAATTACAAGAGCGGCTCGGCGAAAATAAAAAAATTTTGGATGCACTCGGCGAAGCTAATCCACTTCCGAATTCTTTTTTGGTAACTGTAACCACTGCTGACGACGTAAAAAAGACTGCGGCGGCAATTTCTGACCTTTACGGCGTCGATGAAGTTAAATACGGGCAAGATGTTGCGGCGAATCTCTTTGAACTCACACATTTGATTAGATTTTTTGGACTTATTTTAATGGGATTGCTCCTTTTCGCGACGGTTTTTATTATTTCTAATACAATCCGCTTAACAGTCTTCGCTCGCCGCAAAGAAATCGCGATTATGAAGTATGTCGGCGCGACAGATTGGTTTATTCGCTGGCCATTTATCTTTGAGGGCATGGCATTAGGCACAATCGGCGGCGGAGTGAGTGCTTTGGCACTTCGTAGCTTTTATTCGGCTATGACAGAAAAAATTTACGAGTCTTTAGCGTTTTTTCCGATGGTTGAGCAGTATCCGTTTATGAATTACGTGACAATCGCATTAATCTGCGCTGGAATTTTTATCGGAATTTTAGGTAGCACGGTCTCACTTAAACGTTTCATGGAGGTTTGAAGCTTTGAAAAAATTTTTAATCGTGCTCGCGATGATTTTTTTAACGAATTCGCCAGCATTAGCCGACGACGAAGAAGAAATTCAGCAACTCGAAGAGGAAAAAGCCGCCTACGAACAGGAAGCAGAGAAAGCTCGCGCAGTTTCTGAACTGATTCAAGGGAAAATCGATTCGGTTTCGGAGTTAAAACGCGAATTAGACGAAGATGCCTACATTGCGACGACCGATTACGAGGAAAAACAAGCCGCGTTGGACGAAACTTTATATCGAATCGACGAAAACGAAACAAAACTTGTCGAAGTCACCGAGGAGCTTAACGAAAAGCACGCCGTATTAAAAAAAAGAGTGCGCGACATCTATATTAACGGGCAAATTTCATATCTGGACGTTTTATTTGGCGCGCAAGACTTTGGAGACTTTTTAACGCGCATGGATTTGCTAAAGCGCGTGATGATTCGCGATTCTGAGCTTGTCGCGGACGTTTTAGCGTATCAAAAGGAGATAAAAGAGGTCGGCAAGCAATTAGAAGCGGATAAACGCATTCAAGAGGAGCTTGCAACCAAAGCGCAAGCGGCTATGGAAGTCAAATTGGAAAAAGTTGCCAAGCAGCAGGCGTTAATTGACTTAATGCAGAACGATAAAGAAGTTTATGACCGTCAATATGATGAAATGATGGTGTCGAGCGCGGAAGTTGGGCGATTGATTCACGAAAAAGAGGAAGAAATGCGTCGTGCGGCGGAGGAAGCGCGTCGTCAAGCAGAAATGGAAGCGCGGAGACAATCTGGCAACGTTGAAATTATCGATGACGGCGGTTATGTCATGCAAAGTTTCGGCGGAGGAATGATTTGGCCAGTTAGTGGCCCTATAACTTCGGAATTTGGCTGGAGAACGCACCCGATTTTTGGTAGCGCACGATTTCACAGCGGACTTGACATTGGCGCGGACTATGGAGTACCGATTTGCGCGGCGGCGAGCGGTGTAGTTATTGAGGCGGGCTGGATAGGCGGCTACGGCAACACGATAATGATTGATCACGGCGGAGGAATCGTCACATTGTACGGTCACAACGAAAGTTTAGCGGTTGGCGTCGGTCAAACGGTCAATCAGGGCGATATTATTGCTTATTGCGGCTCAACGGGCAATTCAACTGGGCCTCACTGCCATTTTGAAGTTCGATTAGGCGGAGAACCGGTCAGCCCGTGGGATTATCTGTAAAAAAAATAAAACCTCTGCCAAAATTTGCGGCGGAGGTTTTTTTTTGCTATGATAAGGAAAATTTTACGGGGAGTGATAGCCTTGTTTGGATTTTTTAAAGGAATAACTAAAAGATTTTTGGGAGACAACAACGAAAAGGAAATAAAACGTCTTCAAAAGACGGTTGATAAAATCAACGCGCTTGAATCGGGCTTTCAAAACTTCACGG
>JAFPVP010000052.1 GCA_017412925.1 Selenomonadaceae bacterium | reverse complement strand
CAAACATTTGTATCCGATTTTTGCCAAACTCGCACCACACGCCAAAGATCCTTTTGCAATTAGGGTTAGGAATTAGCAATTAATTCCTAATTATCCGCAAGTGCAGTTGACGCTTTTTAGTGCGTGAGGTTTGAAAATGCTCAGTTGGGAAGATGAGCGAAGAAACAAAATCAGCCGTTGTGTCGCACTTCAAAAAACAATTTCACGCATCGTAAGCGTTGATTAATACGGTTTCGTACATGTTTTTAAACGGCAACCAAATTTTGTCCTGTGATGACCGTTAGCGGTGAGGAGCCGGAAAAAATTTTTAACAATTTTCTACCACTTGTTCCTAATTCCTACCGCTCAAAAAGTTTATTGAAAAATTTTTGGCGCGTGCTATAATCGAATAAAAATTTTAGGAGGGCTTTAACATGAAGTGGGTTTGCAACATTTGCGGCTACGAATATGACGAAGAACTCGGCGACGTTGATAACGGGATTGAGCCGGGCACGAAATTTGAAGACTTGCCGGAAGATTTTCTCTGCCCGCTGTGCGGCGTCGGCAAGGACGACTTCTCCAAAGTCGAGTAAAAACTTTACCGAACGTTTCTATCCTGCCCGCGCGGCGGGATTTTTTTCTTCTTCGGGTGACGCAGACTCGTTGCAAATTAAACTTGCTTGAATAAAATTTTTCGTTTAAAATAGGTGCGCATTTTAAATTGGGAGGTTGATATAAATGATTCCTGTTTTGATTGGATTGGGAGCTCTTGTCGGCGGCGCACTTGTCGTAGCGAATTGGCAAGAAATCGAAGGCTGGCTGAAAGAATTCCTGCCTAAACTCCAAACGGCACTCAAAGAAACCGGTATTGTTGACTATGCGGCGAAACTTTTCTCCAGCGTGGAAGGAAACGTTATGCGCCTTGTCCACCGCCTTTATTACAAAGAGAACGGCAAATGGGTCGAGAAGACCACCGTCCGCGAAATTGACGAATCCGAAGTTCCCGCGTGGGCTAAGGAAGGCTTGACCGCCAAAGAAAGCGACGTTACTGACCGCTATCAAGAGAAGCTTGAGCTTACCGTTTGAGCGAGGTGAATTGAAATGGCATTGGAAAATAAAATTGAGATGGTCGCCGATTTGGTCGAGGCGGCGAAAAATTTCTTTGTCGACTTGTTCCGTCCGAACATGACGCTTGAGAAAATTTCCGAGGTTGTCTCGCCGCGCCTTGACGACACGATTAAAAAGTACGAGGCTCGCGGGCTTGAATATAGCGCGGGCAAATTCAGCATAAAGTACGCCGACGAAAAACATTTCCAGCTTGAATTCGAGATGTATTTCCGCGACGAAGAGGGCAAATGGCACAAATGCGCTAACGAAAGCGACCTGCGCGACGCAACTCTCCTTGAAGTCGGCGCGTGGAAGACGATTCAGGCTTTGAAGGTCATCACCTTCCCGATTGAAAAGCCCAAATCCGCAGACGACGAAGTCCTCCAAAAGGACAAGAAGCTTGAAGAATACCGCGAAGCACTCGCCACCCCCGCCGACGCTCTTGACTTGGAAAAGCCCGCAGAAAAAACAATCGACATTGAACCTGAAAAAATTTCTGCGCCCGTCGCCGTCGAGCCCGCCAAGAAATAATTTGACACTAAAAAAATAAACGACTAAAGGTGTTGGGATTTTCTCAGCACCTTTGGTATTTCAACTTGCAAGGAGGCAATCCCAAAATTGAAGCGATACAACAAATTTAATTTTGTCTTCTTCTTGAGACAAGCGACTCCGATTTACAAATTTATAAGCCATGATGCCTTCGCTCTTAGCAATGTTCGCGTTGTCGATCTTAATTTTACAAACGCAAACGGAATACAGACGGTTAATTTCATACCTTATCACCCACGAAACAATCCGTCAGCTTTCAAAGATATCAAATCATTCGACATAAATTCTCCGCAAGTTTTTGCACAGGACTTTCCAGAAAAAAATCCTATTGTATTTTTATTCTCGCCACAGGTATACCATATATTCAAGAAAATAAATTTTTTTCAGTATCTTAGAAGTAATTATCCCGGTTGTAAGTTGGTCTGTTCTCTTACGGATCCTGTTCATCATTTTCAAAATTTTTTTAGAATGTTTCTTGATAAAGCAAATACGAGAGAAATTTTTTCGACTTTCGATTTAGTTATTACTTACATTCAACTTGACGCCATTAATTACGGAATGACATTTTTTGAAGGTTCATATTCCGTCTTGCCCTATGTGCAACCTAAAGAAGATGTCGATATATTTTTTGCTGGTGGCATAAAAAATAGATTTGAGAAAATTATTCGAGCTTACGAGTATTTCAAGAGTGCTGGCTTTGTTTGCGATTTTCACATTGTTGGTGTTCCTGATACTCCCCCCTCGGTTTATAACAATGATTTACATATTAATCGCTTCATTCCTTATCATGAAGTTCTAGCTCGTGTCCTGCGTTCAAGGGCCGTTTTGGATATTGCGCACGAGGGAAATTACGGTTTGACTGTGCGCTATTTCGAGTCGCTGGCTTACAACAAAAATTTCATCACGGATAATCCCTTCTACCGTCAAGCCCGCTTCGCCTCGCCCAAACTTTTTTTAATCGACAAGAGCTTTGAGATTGACAAGGAACAGTTCATGGCGGCGGCGAAACTTTCTAGCAACTACAAGAACGAATACTCCCCGCTACGCATGATAAACTTTTTGGAGTCAATTCTTAACGCATAAAATTTTATTCAGGGAGGAGCGTTGATGATGAGCATACAAATTTTTAAGCCGAAGTTCGCGGTCGAGGAGTGTCTTGCCGAAATTCGCGAGTGCTTAGAGAAAGGTTGGACGGGGCTCGGCTTCAAGACGGTGGAGTTTGAGAACGCTTGGAAAAACTACACCGACCTGCCCTTTGCCTATTACGTCAACTCCGCGACGGCTGGCTTGAATTTGGCGGTTGAAATTTTAAAGGAAAAGCACGGCTGGCTCGACGGCGACGAAATTATTTCCACGCCGATTACTTTTGTCTCGACGAACCACGCGATTTTAAAAGCTGGCATGAAGGTCGTTTTCGCTGACATTGACGACACGATGTGCTTAAGCCCTGCCTCCGTCCGCGAGAGAATTTCGGAACGTACACGCGCCGTCATGTTCGTCGGCATCGGCGGGAATATCGGTCACTATTATGAGATTGTCGATATTTGCCGCGAACACAACTTGACGCTGATTCTTGACGCCGCGCACATGTCCGGCACCAGAGTTTTCAAGAAGGGAATGGAAATGCCAGGCAAGGAAGCCGAGGCGATTATCTACTCCTTCCAAGCCGTGAAAAATCTTCCGACGGCTGATAGCGGCATGCTCTGCTTCAAGGACGGTGCACTTGACACGATTGCGCGCAAAAAAGGCTGGCTCGGCATCAACAAAGATACTTACTCCCGCTCGACCGACAGCGGCAATTATAAATGGCGTTATCATGTCGATTACGTCGGCGAAAAATATCACGGCAACTCCATCATGGCGGCAATCGGTCTGGTTCAGCTCAAATATTTGGACAGGGACAACGCCTATCGTGCGCAAATGGTTCGTTGGTATCGTGAAAATTTTTCGGCTTATCCCGAATACATAAAAATGATAACCGTGCCCAAGGAGTGTCAATCTTCCAATCATCTGTTCCAAATTATCGTGAACAACCGCGACGATTTGATTCTCTACCTCAACAAGTGCGGTATCGCGCCCGGCGTCCACTACGTCGACAACATAAATTATCCCATGTACAGCTACGCCAAAGGGACTTGCCCTTATGCCGCCTTTGTCAGCGAACACGTCTTGTCGCTCCCGTTGCACATGGATTTAACTTTCGACGACGTGCAATTTATCTGCGACGAGATTATCAAGTTCGTCAAGAGAAACGAGAAAATAACTCTCCCGACCTTCAAAGGTGACGAATGATATAAAATTTTCCGCAACAAAAAATCCGAGCGCATGAGCATGCTCGGTTTTTTAGTCAATATTGCGCAAGTTATTTTCGCGGTAGGTGTCGTTGTAGTTAATGCGCGGCTCCGTCAAATTTTTATCCCCGCGCAGGGCTTATTTTTTTTACACGGCTGATTTAAAATTCGGGGCATGAAAAAATATTTTTTAGCGCGGCTCATCCAGCTCGTGCCGATTCTCTTCGGGATAACTTTTCTGACGTTCGGCATGATGCAGTTCACGTCCGACGACGCCGTCGATATAATTTACGAACAATCGGGCAGCGTGGCGGAGGAAATTAAAGCTGCCAAACGTGCGGAGCTCGGACTCGACCAGCCGTTTCTGATTCAGTACGCAAATTGGCTCGGCGGAGTTTTGACGGGCGACATGGGAAAATCTTTTATCAGCGGCAAATTGGTTTTTGAAACGTTCGCCGAAAAATTGCCCGCGACGATTGAGCTGATGGTCGTGTCAATTCTGCTGACGATTTTTATCGCGACGCCGCTGGGAATTCTGTCCGCCGTCAATCAAAATCGCCCGCTCGATTATCTGATACGCGGCTTGAGTTTCGTCGGGAATTCCATGCCAAATTTTTTTTGCGGGCTGTTACTGATTTATTTCCTCGCGCTGAAATTAAATTTGTTGCCGATAATCGGTCAAAGCGTCGTCATGCCCGCGTTGACTTTAACAATCGCAATGGGCGCAAAGTACACGCGACAAATCCGCGCAGTCGTGCTTGAAGAACTCGACAAACCCTACGTCATGGGCGCAAAGAGTCGCGGCGTCGCTGAAGTTACGATTCTGATTAAAAGCGTGCTCCGCTCGACGCTAATCATGATTATAACGTTGCTCGCGCTGTCAATGGGCTCGCTCCTCGGCGGCACGGCGATTGTCGAAACAATTTTCATGTGGGACGGCGTCGGGAAAATGGCTGTCGACGCAATTTTAATGCGCGATTATCCGCTGATTCAAGCCTACGTAATTTGGATGGCGATAATTTACGTGACGATGAATCTCGCGGCGGATTTGCTCTATCATTGGCTAGACCCGCGCGTTCGCTACGGTGGTGCGTCATGAAAAAGTTGGCTCCCTACTTGGCGGCGGCGGGAGCTTTAATTTTTATCGCGATTTTTGCGGAGCATTTAACGCCGTTCGACCCTTACGTTCAAAATTTGGAAGGAGCGCTCACTCCGCCGAACTCGGAAAATATTTTGGGCACGGACAGATACGGACGCGACGTTTTATCGCGGGTCATCGTCGGCTCGCAAACAACTTTGTGCGCGTCACTTTTATTGTTGGCGACAATTTCAATCGTCGGCAGTTTAATCGGAGCGGTCTGCGGCTTCTGCGGCGGCAAACTCGACGTGTTTTTAATGCGGCTGTCGGACGTGTTCTTGGCGTTCCCGCAAATGGTTTTCGCAATCGCGGCGGCGGGCGCATTGGGCGGCGGACTTTTAAACGCGGCGGCGGCTTTGGCGGTAATCGGCTGGCCAAAGTACGCAAGAATTTCGCGCGGATTAGTTCTGGCGATTCGCTCAATGCCTTACCTCGACGCGGCAAAAATGGCGGGCTCAAGTTCCACGAAAATTTTATTTATCCACGTCTTGCCGAACATCGCAGGACCCGTGCTTGTGACGGCGGCTTTGGACATCGGGACAATCATCATGGAGTTGGCGGGCTTATCGTTTTTGGGCTTGGGCGCACAACCGCCAACCGCCGAGTGGGGCGCAATGATGAACAACGGTCGCTCCATGCTGCAAACCGCACCGTGGGTTATTCTCGCGCCAGGCACAGCAATTTTTATCACGGTGGCGACGTTCAATCTTTTGGGCGACAAGTTGCGCGACTTCCTCGGCGGACAAAAATAATTCAGCAATTCCCCGCGTAAACAAAATTCAAATGACGCTTAGCAATTTCGACGAGCTCATAAATTTTTGAGACGGGCGTCGGCGGCAAGTTCGTGACTTTGTAGCGCGGAAAAAATCGGCTAATGTGTAGCGGTATATCTTTTGAAATGCTAGCCAGCCACGCCGTCTCAAGCTCCATGTCTTCGGGCGCGTCGTTCATTGTCGGCACGATTAAAGTCGTAACTTCGACGTGACAAACCTGCGCGGCAAGCGTAATCGTCCGCCGAACAGTTTCAAAATCGCCGCCCAATATCGAATAAATTTCTTGGCTGAAACCTTTTAAATCAATGTTCATCGCGTCAATCAGCGGCAAAATTTTTTTCAACGCGGCGGGCGCGACCGTCCCATTTGTAACCAAAACACTCTTTAAGCCGCGAGCTTTTAAAAGTTCGGAAGTGTCGCGGACGAATTCATAGCTGATAAATGGCTCGTTGTAGGTGAAAGCGACGCCGATATTTTTTTGCGGCACCAGCTCGGCGGCAAGCGCAACGAGTTCTTCGGGCGAAATTTTTCGTGTGGGGAAAGTTGAATCCGCCATGGAAATTTCAAAGTTCTGGCAGAAGGGACAATTCAAATTGCAACCGTAGCTACCGACGGACAGAATCCGACTGCCGGGGAAAAATTTATACAGCGGCTTCTTTTCAATCGGGTCGAGAGCAAGGGAAGTTATCGCACCGTAGTTGAGCGCGGTGATTTTTTCTCCGTCGTTGAATCGCGCTCGACAAGCTCCGACTTCTCCGACTGCAAGCCGACAATGTTTGGGGCATATCTCGCAAATTTTTTTATCCATAATAAAAACCTCCACATAATCAACCGAACTTGAGGCCGCCATGGATGGCGGCCTGCGGCGCGCAAAAAGCCGGAAGCTTTTTCAGCGTCCGCCGACAACGTGCGGGCAGAATCGCCCCTGCGAGGGGTCTTTTCTTTTTGCTACTTTTTCTTTGGACAAGCAAAGAAAAAGTAGGTTAGACGCAAAAATAAAAATTAGGAGGAGAGTTCTTTGAGCCCTTTATTGTGAAAGAAAGGGCAGCGACCCGCAACGAAAAAACTCCCGCCAAAAATCGACGGGAGCTTTTCATCGGGCAGGGGACTAAGAAATTATCCGAGAGTTGCAAGATAATCCTTAATCTTGTCGCCGTCTTCCATCTCCATAACTTTATCGAGAATCTCTTTAGCCTTGGTTAAGGTGATGTTGCGAATGCGTTCTTTGACACGCGGAATGGAGGGTGCGCTCATGGAAAGTTCTTTAATGCCCATAGCCATCAAAATAATTGCCGCGTTCGGGTCGGACGCCATTTCGCCGCACATGCCAGCCCATTTGCCTTCCTTGTTAGCGGATTCGATTGTACGTTTGATAAGGCGCAGAACTGCCGGGTTGAAATGATTATACAGATAAGAAATTTGCGCGTTGCCGCGGTCGACAGCCAGCGTGTACTGGACGAGGTCGTTGGTGCCGATAGAGAAGAAGTCAACGTACTTTGCGAGCGCGGGAGCCATGACAGCCGCCGCAGGAGTTTCGACCATGATGCCGACTTGGACACTATCGGAGTATTTTTGACCTTCGGCAGCGAGTTCTCTCTTGGCATCTTCAACGAATTCTTTAGCCGCGAGGAACTCTTGAACGTTGATGACCATCGGGAACATGATAGCCGCTTTGCCGTAGACACCTGCGCGGAGGATAGCCTTAAGCTGGGGCATGAACAAATCTTTGCGCTGGAGGCTGATACGGATTGCGCGGTAGCCGAGGAACGGATTTTCTTCTTTGCCGACCTGGATATAGGGCAACGGTTTATCGCCGCCGATGTCCATGGTGCGGATAACGCAAAGACCTTCGCCGTGAGTGACGGAGGCGCAATATTCGACAGCGGCTTTGTATTCTTTGAACTGGTCTTCTTCCTTGGGAACGTCGGTTTTGCCCATGAAGACGAATTCGGAACGGAACAAGCCAACGCCGGTTGCGCCAAAGTTTTTAACAGCGGCGTCAGCGTCAGCGGGCGAGCCGATATTGGCGACGAGTTCAACTTCCTTGCCGTCGAGAGTGATAGCGGGCTTATCTTTCAGCTGTGCATAGTGCGCTTTAAGTTCTTCTTGCTTCTTGATCTTATCGTTGTAGCTGTCGCGCTCTTCGTCGGAGGGACGAATCAAAATTTCGCCGGTTTCGCCGTCGAGGATAACGGGGTCGCCGTCCGCGATTTTAGCAATGCCGTCGCCAACGCCTACAACTGTCGGGATAGCGCGAGTCTTGGCAATGATAACGGCATGGGCGGTTGTGGAGCCGACGCCGAGGATAACGCCCGCGATTTTATCGGTGGGCAGTCCCGCGATAACGGAAGGCTCAATGTCTTTGCCCGCGACGATAACTTTGCCGACGATTTCAGGCTCTTTAATGCCGAGCAAATATTTCGCAATGCGTTTGCCGACGTCGCGCATATCGACTGCACGACCGCGGAAGTATTCGTCTTCCATAGCCTCAAAAATCTTCGCGTTGGCTTCGTAAGCGTCAAGGACTGCTTTGGGCGCGGAGCCGCTGATGTCGATTTGCGTATCAACCGCTTCGCTGATTGAAGGATCTTCGACCAACAAACGGTGCGCTTCGAGAATGCCCGCCTGCTCCTTGAGACCTTGCGCGGTGAAGTCTTCTATGCTCTTTTTGAGATTTTCGGCGACGGCCATGATTGCGGCTGCGGCTTTTTTCTTTTCGGCGTCGGGTTTGCCGGGTTTATAAGCCACGAGGAAGCTGTCGAGGTTTTGCCCTGCGAGCAGAATGTTGCCGACTGCTATGCCGGCGATTACGCCTTTGCCCTTAATTTTCTCTGCCATAATTTCTCCTCCGAAACGTTACACAAAAGGGGAGGCGGAAAAAATCTTGACCTCCTCCCCTGAATTAACGATAACCGCGCTAAATTAATCTTCGCCGAATTTGTCGTCAACGAGCTTCTTCAAAGCGGCAACTGCTTCCTTCTCATCGGGGCCGTCAGCAACAAGCGTAATTTCGGTGCCTTTGGTCAAGCCCATGCTCATGATCATAAGAATGCTTTTGGCGTCGACGGTCTTGCCCTTAGCCTTGATCTGAACTTTGGATTTGAACGAGGATGCTTTCTGCACGAACACCGATGCGGGGCGCGCATGAATACCAGTTTTGTTTTCAATAGTGGTGGTTGCTTCAGTCATTAGAAACCCTCTCCTTATCTTTACATAAATTATTACTAACGGCAGTCACCCCTGGCGGGCAACCTTTTGAATAAATGCTATTCGCCGCCCTCTTTTATCTTCCTGCTTGCCGATAAAAAATTTTCAAAAAATTTTCGGCGGTCAACGGGCGAGACGCAAAATTTCTGTAACGACCTGTTCAATCGTCAAACTCGTCGAATCTAAAAGTACGGCGTCTTCGGCTTTTGCAAGCGGCGCGATTTCCCGTTCGGAATCTTGTTTGTCGCGCAGGGAAATTTCCTTTTTTATCTGTTCAAAGTCCGCCGCGAAATTTTTTTCCTTTAGCTCCTCGAAACGCCGCCGCGCACGCTCCTCGACCGACGCCGTCAAAAATATTTTCAAGTCCGCGTTCGGCAAAACCTGCGTGCCAATGTCGCGCCCGTCCATTATCACCGAACCTTGAACCGCCATTTCTCGCTGAAGCTCCGTTAATTTTTTTCTCACCACGCCGAACTTTGCCACGTCCGACGCTCCGCGACTTACTTCGGGTGTGCGGATTTCTTTCGTGACTTCACGCCCGTCCAAAAAAACTTTTTCTGACGTGTCCAACTTTATCTCAATGTCTTGAACAACTTCCGCCACAAATTCTTCCGTCCATTGCGCATTACGCATTACGCATTGCGCATTGCACTTCAGAGCGACCGCCCGATACATCGCGCCGGTATCAATGTAGGTGTAACCGAGCCGCGCCGCCACGATTTTTGAAACGGTGCTTTTGCCCGCGCCCGCCGGTCCGTCCACCGCGATTATTTTTTTCATGTGTAAGCCTCCTTTGGCTTTTGGATTATTTATATCACCGCGAAAAATTTTTTGCAACGCCGCTTTGTTGATAATGTTTTTTCATGATATAATTCGCCCAAAAAATTTTTGAAGGGCAATGTTTCATAATGAGAGCATACAAAACTTTTATAGAGCTCATGTTGATTTGCGCGGCGGGAATCGCTTTAAATACCTTGGGCGTTATCATCACGAAGAGCTTTAATATGTCGATTTATCTCGACACAATCGGCACGATTTTTATTGCGGTGCTCGGCGGCTATGTGCCTGGTATTGTCGTTGGTTTCTTCACGAATTTAATCGGTGCTTTCTTCAACACGGAAGAAATTTTTTACGGCATGGTCAGTGTTTTGCTCGCGGTGTTGACGACTTTTCTGGCGCGCAAGGGCTACTACGAAAAATTTACAAAAGTCCTTTGGGTAATTCCCGCGACGGTTTTGCTCACCAGCATTAACGGCACGATTATCGAGGACATGTTGAAACTTACTAACGCGCTCGGTTCTTGGGAGTACTTGCCCAAACTTTTTGAACATTTCCTAGACCATTTTTACTTAGAACTGCCTGACAAATCTGCGGCGATTATTATCAGTTTCTTCGCGCTAAAATTTGTCCCGCCCGACGTTAAAGAAAAATTTAACGCGCTGGGCAGAATGCAAGCTCCCGTTTCGCCGGAAATGCACAGGGCGATTGGCACGAGTAGCAAATTCATTTCCTCGTTGCGCACGAAAATGCTTTTTAATCTGATGTTCATTACGTTGTTCGTCGCCACGTTCATTTCCGCGATAAGCTACTCGACTTATCAAGATTCAATCATCGAAGACCGCCAGAGAATCGCCGACGGGATAATTTCAATGGTCGTCAACGAAATTAATCCTAAGCGCGTCGACGAATTTTTAGAAAAGGGCTATCAAGCGGAAGGTTACAAAGAAGTTGAGCGCGAGCTTTACAAAATCCGCGCCAGCAACTCCGATATAAAATTTATTTACGTCTACAAAATCATGGAGGACGGCTGCCATGTCGTTTTCGATTTGGATACGGCGACAATCGAGGCTTCGGAGCCTGGCTCCATTGAAGAATTCGACGAATCGTTTGAGCCGTTCCTTGACGATTTGCTCGCCGGCAGACCGATAAGACCGATTATCAACAATGACAAGTACGGCGACTTGCTGACGATTTACAAGCCCATTTACGACAGCATGGGGCATTGCGTCGCCTACGCAGGCATAGATTTTTCTATGGAAATTCTTAACGACTACGGCAGAATGTTTATCGCCAAAGTTATCGCGCTTTTCTCCGGCTCGGTCATTTTAATTTTCGTGCTGGTCTTGTTGTTCATTGAGAATAATATTATTCTGCCGGTAAACACCATGGCTTATTGCGCCCGAAATTTTGCCTACGACAGCGAAGAGGCTCGCGAAAAAAATATCGACCGCATAAGGAGTTTGGATATAAGGACGCACGACGAAATTGAAAATCTTTACTCCGCGTTTTTGAAGACGACCGCCGACAGCATGCACTACTTTGAAAATCTGCGCAAGGCAAAGATTGAAGTCGCGGTTATGGATAAACTCGCGCACACTGATTCTTTGACGGGACTAAAAAATAAAACTGCCTACGCCGAAAAAACTTCCAAATTCGACGCAGACATTGCCGCTGGTCGCGCAAAGTTTTGCATAGTTATGGTTGATGTAAATTATCTTAAGCGCGTCAACGACACCTACGGGCACGAATACGGCAACATTTACCTGATTAACGCGGGCAAGCTTGCCTGTTCGGTCTTCGGCGAAGAAAATGTTTATCGAATCGGCGGCGACGAATTTGTTGCTGTGCTCGACGGCGAAAATCTTGCTCAAAGTGAGGAGCACATTGCGACCTTGCGCGGCACGATTGATAAATTGCAAAAGAATAAAAAACTTGAGCCGTGGGAAAAAGTTTCGGCGGCGGTGGGAGTGGCCTATTACGACGAACGCCACGATAAAAGCGCGGAAGAAGTTTTCAAGCGGGCGGACGCCGACATGTACAAAAACAAAGTGGCGATGAAGGCAACGCGCAAAGATTAATTCAGCTCGGCGAAAACTTCCAGCGCACGCTTAATAACGTCGTCAATGTCATAGTAGCGATACTCCGCCAGTCTTCCAACCGCCGTGATATTTTTAAACTTGGCAAGCTCGGCGGAATATTTTTCGTAAGTTGCCCGCGCCTCGTCGGTGAAAATCGGATAATACGGTTCGTTCTTGCCCGCGACGTATTCTTGAGGAAATTCCTTTAAAATCGTCGTGCGCGGCGTCTGCGCGGGGTGAATCTGCTTAAATTCGGTGATGCGCGTGAAGTCGTAATTGTTCGGGTAATTGACAACCGGTGCCGCTTGGAAATTTTCCGCGTCAACCGTCTCAAATTTCATATCAATGCTGCGGTAGGGCAACGTGCCAAATTTTTTATTGAACAGCTCGTCAAGTTGCCCCGTGTAAATCAGTTGCCCCTTAAATCTTTTCCTGAACAGATAAATAAAATCGCCGCGCAGTTCCATGACCTCTTTAAAGTCCGTGTTGAGCAGGAGCTTGATATTTTTGTGGTCGAGCATGTTGGCAATCAGTTGCGTGTAGCCGCGTGCGGGCACGGCTTGGAAGCGGTCGTTAAAATATCTGTCATCGCGCCCGACGAAAATCGGCACACGAGCCGTTACCGCGCCGTCAATTTTTTCGGGAGCAAGTCCCCATTGCTTTTCGGAATAATGCAGGAAAATTTTTTCGTAAACAAAGTCCGCCAGAAATTGCAAGTCAGCATCGGCGGATTTTTTTAATTCGAGAATCGGAACTTTCTTGCCGTACTCAAAATTTTTCAGCAGAGCCGCCTCCAATTTGTCAGCCAAACTCGCCGGAAAAACTTCGCGCAACGTGTTGAAGTTAAACGGAATTGGCACGGGCTTGCCGTCGATAACCGCCTTGACGCGATGAAAATATAAATGCCACTGCGTGAACCGCGATAAATATTCCCAAACTTGCGCGTCGTCGGTGTGGAAAAGGTGCGGACCGTACTTGTGAATCAAAATTCCGTTCGCGTCGACCGCGTCATAACAATTCCCCGCGACATGTTGCCGCCGTTCAATCACCAAAACTTTTTTCCCGTGCGCGGCAAATCTTTCAGCCAGAACTGCGCCAGCCATGCCCGCGCCGATTATCACTACGTCAAACATTCAATCGCCTCCAAACTAACTGTTTGCTGTTTATTGTACCATGTTTGTGCTATAATGGAAAAAAATTTTGGAGGGCGCGGCAATGGCAGAAAAAATCAGCTTGAGGAAGCAGAAAAAATTTCAAGCGCGGCAGACGATACTAAAAGCCGCCGCTCAACAATTTGAACTCCACGGTTTCGCCAACACGTCAATCGCGGGCGTCATGCAAGCGGCGGGCTTAGGCGTTGGAACTTTTTACAACTACTTCAGCTCCAAGGAAGAAGTCTTGTTGACTCTGGCTAAAAATTTGTGCAAGCGCGTCGAGAAGAGTATTGCGGCGGCAAAAAAAATTAATCAAACGTCGCCGGAACTTTTGGAGCTGTGTTGCGTGTGCACGGCAAGATTAATCGACGAGAACAGATTTATCCTGCCGCTGTTCTTGAGCGCGAGCGAATACTCCGACAAGCCCGAACAAATTCCGCAGAGTTTATCGCCGGGCTTCCGCGAGCTGTTCGAGGAAATAATTTTGCGCGGACAGGAGTGCGGCGAATTCCGTTCGGACGTGCCGTCAAATATAATTTCGGAGATGGTGCATTCGATTTATCAAACGACGGCGTTCAGCAAGCTGGAAATCACGTTTCAAGAAAATATTCGTCTTAAGGTAAAAATTTTGCTCGACGGAATTAAAAGTCTGTGATAAACATTGAAACGCGGCGAATTGCTTCAAATTGTCGATGATACGGCGCGTACACTGTTCCCCCGCTTTTAAAGCGGGTCGTCTTAAGGTAAAAATTTTACTCGACGGAATTAAAGTGGCTAGTGGCTAGTGATTAGAGTTTTTTCTAACAGCTAGGAGCTAACAGCTACTAGCTAAAAATCGACCGAAGGGAGATTTTTCATGATAAGCGTAACGAAGTTGCTTTTTGCCGAGGAATATTTCGGCGACACCCTGCGCTACACCAAAGACGCGCACAAGATGACTAACGGCGCGGCGGCGGGCATGGGTCCTGTCGTCGTGTGGAATTCAACGCGAACTTGCAATTTGAAATGCCGCCATTGTTACATGGATTCGGATTCGCGCAAATATCAAAACGAGCTGACGACTGCCGAGGCTAAAAAATTTATCGACGACTTGGCAGAGTTCAAAGTTCCCGTGCTGTTGTTTTCGGGCGGCGAGCCGTTGATTCGTCCGGATTTTTTTGAGCTTGCCGCTTATGCCGCACAAAAAAAAGTTCGCCCGACGCTTTCGACGAACGGCACTTTAATCACCCGCGAAGTTGCGCAGGAAATTAAAAATATCGGCGTCGGCTACGTGGGCATTTCCCTTGACGGCTTGGAAGATGTCAACGATAAATTTCGCGGCGTGGCGGGCGCGTTCA
The DNA here is from genome assembly GCA_017412925.1 of Selenomonadaceae bacterium. Classification (GTDB taxonomy): domain Bacteria; phylum Bacillota; class Negativicutes; order Selenomonadales; family Selenomonadaceae; genus Quinella. The sequence continues at coordinate 3,511 of JAFPVP010000052.1, read as the reverse complement.
AGCTTGCCATGCGCGGCATAGAAAATTGCGTGGCGGTCGGTCAGCGCGTCGGCTTGCGCTTCACGATTAATCATCACAACTTCGAGGAGCTTGATAAAATTTTCGACTTCATCGAGGCGGAAAAAATTAATCGCGTCTGCTTTTATCATCTGGTTTACTCCGGGCGCGGCAGTCAAATGCTTGACGAGGACGTCACGCCCGCCGAATCACGCCAAGCCATGGACACGATTATCCGCCGCACGAAAGATTTTGCGGCACGCGGGCTGGCTAAGGAAATTTTGACAGTCGACAATCACTGCGACGGCGTCTACATGTACCTGAAGGCTTTGGCGGAGGGCGACGACGCTCAAGCCGCGCAGATTAAAAAATTTATCAGCATGAACGGCGGCAATCGTTCGGGCATTGCGTTCGGCGAAGTTGACCCGCTCGGCTACGTGCACCCCGACCAATTCACCCAACACCACACCTTTGGCAACGTCCGCGAAAAAAAATTCGGCGACATCTGGACTGACTTAAGCAATCCGATTCTTGCCGGCTTAAAAAATCGCAAGCTGCTGCTCAAAGGTCGTTGCGCTCGCTGTAAGTTTTTGGACAACTGCAACGGAAACTTCCGCACGCGCGCCGAAGCTGTCACGGGCGATTTTTGGGCGAGCGACCCTTCATGCTATTTAACCGATAAAGAAATTTTTTTGGAGGCTGATTAAATGTTTAAAGTTGTGCTGTGGGATTACACCGGCGAAAGTGAAGCTTGTGCGAAATTTTACATGAAGGACGACGTCAAAGTTATCCGCACGTTGCGCCCCGACGACCCCGACCAAGCCGAAGTTATCATGCGCGGCGATTGGGATTTCGTTCTGATTTTCGAGAATGGTCAGCGCGAACTTTTCAACGAAATTTTCAAGACGATGCGCGAGATGAAAGTTTCCACGGACAATATCGTCTTCGCAAAAGATTTTAACAGTATGCTGGATAACCCTGCCGCAATATGTGCACTTATGAAGCCTGAGGCATGTGACGAGCTTTATCGCTATTGGCATTTTTTTAATCACAGGCGTTGGCACCACTATACCGCCGTTTCCGCTGAAGGTCTTCATTACGTCGGTACCGCAACGGATAGCGGAATTATGTGGTGGACAAACCTTTGGAATAAAAATTTCGCGGCGGATGAGATGAAACTTTTTCGCGAATTGTCGAAGAAATATTACGGCGTCGACGATAGCGCGGGATATTTTCTCGACTTGGGCGCAAACATCGGCACGACGGGACTTTATTTCCTCAAGAAATTTGCACCTGACATGAAGCTTATCGCCTTTGAACCCGACGCCGAAAATTTTAAACTCCTGCGCGTCAACACCATTCTCAACGACATGGAAGATAAAGCGACGCTCGTCAACTGCGGACTCGGCGATAAATTCGACACTTTGACCATGTACAGAGACTTGGAAAATCCTGGTCATAACAATATCACCGAGCCTAAGGAAAACGTTCCGACTGAAACAGTTAAAATTATTCCGCTCGACTTCTACTTTGACGAAAATAAAATTGCGGCAGAAGAAATCAAATATATTTGGATTGACACGGAAGGTTTCGAGCCTCAAGTTTTGCTCGGCGCGAAAAATCTTCTTACAAAAAATCCTGCGCCAATTTTTATGGAGTGTAACTTGCGGGCGTGGGATAAATCCGGACGATTTGACGATATGCTGGCTTTGCTTTCGGAGCATTACCCATACTTTATTCACGTTCAGGGCGGCGAAACAATTTATCCTCTTTATGTTTTGAAAACAATAGAAAGACCCAACAACGATTTGGGACAGATTGGCGACATTTTCCTCATCAAAAAGGGCGTGATTGATTAAGCTTGCCACTCCTCCCAAAATTCGCTACAATAGGCGCGTCAAAAAGGAGGCCTTTTCTATGGAAATTGACATCAGCAAGATAAAATTCGACGAGCGCGGACTTGTCCCCGCGATTGTGCAGGAAGAAAGCGGGCAGGTTCTCATGCTCGCCTACATGAACGCGGAATCGCTCACAAAAACGATTGAGACGGGCTACACGCATTTTTACAGCCGCAGCCGCCAAACGCTCTGGAAGAAGGGTGAGACCAGCGGCAACGTTCAGCAAGTCAAAGCTCTTTACTACGACTGCGACGGCGACACGCTTTTAATTAAAGTTCATCAGACGGGCGTTGCTTGCCACACGGGAACTTATTCTTGCTTCAGCGGGCGCAGGCTCGACAAGAATAAAAATCTGCCCGCCGTCATCGAGCAGCCGCCCGAAGATTTGTCGCTCGTGCTCTACGAACTTTACTCCGTCATCAAAGACCGCCAACGCCACCCCGTCGAAGGCTCCTACACCAATTATCTTTTCAACATGGGGCACGACAAAATTTTAAAGAAAGTCGGCGAGGAGGCTGTCGAAACTATCATCGCCTCGAAGAACAACAACGTCGAACAAATTATTTACGAGATGGGCGACCTTTGGTATCACTGCTTAGTTTTGCTGGCGTGGCACGGAATCAAGCCCGAAGATCTTTTCGCTGAGCTGATGAATCGTCGCAAGGGCGGCGCGTATCACAAGTTCACCGGCAAGACCGGCGAGCGTCCGGCTGATTGACATGAAAAAAATTTTTCTAATCGCGCTGATTGTTATCGGGCTCGGCTTCTATCATTCGCAGGCGCAAACCGTCGACGAAATTTCCGCCATTGCTGACGGTCCGAAAATTTTGGTGCTGAATTATCATCAAATCGACAACAAAGCAAATCCGTTAAGCGTGTCGCCCGCCAATTTCGAGGCGCAGATGAAATTTCTCGTCGACAGCGGCTGCATAACGATAACGCCTGACGAACTCTACGCGGGCTTGAACGGAGAAATCGAACTGCCGCCAAAGCCCGTGCTGATAACTTTCGACGACGGCTACATCGACAACTACACCAACGCTTTCCCGATTCTCAAGAAGTACAACTTGCGCGCGACGATTTTTATTATCCCGGCGTTCACGAGCGTTTATCCCGGCTACATGACGTGGGAACAGCTCAAGGAGATTGAAGCTGGCGGCATTACGATTGAGTCGCACACGTTCAGCCACCCTAAGCTTGAGGAATTGCCCGACGACGAAATCCGCAACGAACTTTTGAACTCTAAAAACACGCTCGAAGAAAATTTGGGGCACCCCGTCGAATTTCTCGCCTACCCGACTGGCACTTACAACTTGCACATCGCTGGTATCGCGCAGGATTTGGGCTACAAAGGCGCGTTCACGATTAAATACGGCGTCGTTGACAAGGGCAGTAATTTTTTCGCGTTGGAGCGCGTCCCGATTTTCAACACCGCGCAAAACACCATGAAAGATTTTTACGAACGAATTGCCTGGCGACAGAGCTTTGAAGAATTCGGCTGGACAAAAAAATAATTTTGCGATAAAAATTTTCCTGCGGTTTGCTACAGGAAAATTTTTCTTTTAAGGCGAATAACTCGACAAAACTTTTTGCAAAGGAGAAAATTTTATGCCGTT
>JAFPVP010000051.1 GCA_017412925.1 Selenomonadaceae bacterium | reverse complement strand
TACGATTTGGAATATCGCAAGGGAAGAGTGGAACTCCGCGACGAATCTTCTTGACACGCTCGACAATCCCGATTACGCGACGCTTGACGCGGGCGACGGCGACGATTACATTTTCAGCCAAGACAGCAAGCAAGTTTCGATTAACGGCGGCAACGGCAACGATTCAATCCGCAGCTACGCAAACAATTCGACAATCCTCGGCGGCGCGGGCAACGATTCAATTTTCAACGTCGCAAACGTTTGGTCTAGTGAAATACGCAACAGCCCCGATAAGATGACAATCGACGCGGGCACTGGCAACGATTACATTTACAACGACGGCAAAAATGTTTTGTTCAAATACGCCAGCGGCGACGGCAACGACTCAATCGTCGGCTTCAATGAGACTTCGACGCTTTCAATCGCGGGCAGTAAATATTCCACAAATAAGAGCGACAACGATGTTATCGTCACTGTCGACAAGGGCAAGATAACTTTGCAGGGCGCGGCGAACTTAAACTCCGTGAATATCGACTTTGACAAAACTTTGACCGTGACGGATAAAACTTCCTCGCCCGTGACTGTCGACGCCACGACCAAAGTTATCGACGCAACCGCTCGGACGAAGGCAGTTAAAATGACTGGCAACGGACTAGCCAACGTGATTATCGGCGGCAAAGGAAATGATTCACTCTACGGCAGAGCCGGCAATGATTCAATCGTCGGCAACGCGGGCAACGATAAACTCTACGGCTCCAATGGCAACGACACATTGGTTGGCGGCGCGGGCAAAGACACGCTTTGGGGCGACGCTGGCAATGATACGCTTTACGGCGGCGACGGTGCGGATACATTCGTCTATAAGCCGGGCGAGAGCACCGATACCATTTTTGATTACTCAAGCGACGACATGCTCAAGATTTTAAAATCGGACGGCAAAGACGGCGGCACGTTTACGAGTTCTTCCTTTAAGAGTAGCAAGCTGACGTTGGCGATTTCAGGCGGCGGCAAAGTTATTTTCAGCGGCGTCAGTGCAAGCGACAGCTTTAACATAAACGGCAAGTCTTATTCTATCAGCGGCACGAAACTTAAATGAACTGTAAAATTTTTGGTGGTTGTCAAGACTTGTAATAAAAAAATTTTCGTGCTATCATTTGCAACGAAGAAGGCACAATCTGGGGTGTTCGAGGACTCAGATAATGTCTAACCTACATTAAAATAAGGGAACCTGATTTGACTTAGGAAGATGGAGAATTGTCCTTGAGATAAGTAACAGAAACCTAGCTTAGGGAACCCACCTGCAAGTGCGCAGGTTTAGACATTCGGAGGAGCCGACATTTTGGATCCCTTTTTCAGAGGAGAGATTGCTGATTTTATCGGCAGTCTCTTCTTGCGTTTGGAACGGAAATTGTATAAACTAAGCGGCGAGGTGAAAAATTATGCCGGTAAAAATCAACAATGCAGGAGGAATGCCCGCCTCCCCGTTTGAACTTTTGCGCGGCGCGGGCGAACATCTGCGCGACAAAGAATTGAGCTTTGAAACGGAATTAATGGAGCAACAATCCGAGGGCGTCTCCCATGAAGAAATGGAGACGATGCTCAAAAAGATTGACGAACAGGCGACGCGGCTTAGCAAAACGCCGACTTACGAGGAGCTCAAAGAATATCGGACGCTGATAAAAAATTTCATCGGGGCGGCGGTCAGCAACATGTACGAAGTTCACACGTCGGCGGGCTGGGACAGAATGGGACGCCAGCGCGTTTATACTACCGTCAGAAAAATCGACCGCAAGCTCGAAGACATGGCGGAACGAATTCGCTTGGGGCAATCGGAGCAGCTTGACGTTATTGCGGCGCATGATGCAATTCGCGGAATGCTCGTCGATATTTTTATGTGATGTTGAACTGGGAAAATTTAATCGGGCACGCGGCGACGGTTGCTCATCTCAAAAAAAATATCTCGGAAGAAAAATTTCCGCACGCCGTAATTTTTTCGGGCGAAGAAGGCGTTGGCAAAAGGTTAGCGGCGGAAATCTGCGCGGCGGCACTTCTTTGCGAAAATCCTACGGACGGCTCTCCTTGCGGCGAGTGTGAAAGTTGTCATTTAGTCGCGGCGAAAACTCACCCTGATTTTTACGTCGTCGAGGCGGAGGAGACTAAGACCGCGCGCAATATTAAAATCGGACAGATTCGCGCCCTGCAAGCCGAGGCGGCGTTGCGCCCGATAAATTCTGCGCGGCGCGTGGTAATTATCGACGGGGCGGAACTGATGAACAACGCGGCGGCAAATTGTCTGCTCAAAACAATCGAGGAACCGCCGAGCCAAACGATTTTTATTTTGCTGACGGCGAGCCGCTCAAACCTGCTGATGACGATTCGTTCGCGGTGCATGACGATAAATTTTGATAAAATTCCAGCCGCGCAGATTCGGGACGCGCTAATAACTCGCGGCGTTGACTCGCAGGAGGCGGAGCGATTGGCGGTAATTGCGGGCGGCAGTTTCGGGCGGGCGTTGAAGTTAAAAGATTCGGACGGCGTAAAAATTCGCGAGACGGCACTTGACACGCTGGAAAAAATTGCCCGCGCAGAATTTACGAACGAAGAAATCTTTAAGCGCGGCGCGGAAATGGGCGAGTGGTCGCGTGAAAAATTTGCGGACTTCCTAAACCATGTACAAAAAATTTTGCGAGATATTTGTTTCGTCGAAGTATCGGAACTGCATAATCCCGACCTTGCACCGCGCCTGAATGCGATAAAAATTTCCGAACGAAAAATTTTCTTGATGATAGAGGCGGGCGCAGAATATCATCGCCGCTTGAAATCGAACGCTTCCTTGCGCTTGCTTGCCGAAGCCTACTTGATGACGTTGCGGAAAATTTTTGGAGGCTCACATTTTGGACGATAATTTAATTTTCGGGCGCAATGCCGTTATCGAGCTTTTGAAGTCGGGGCACAGCGTCAACAAAATTTTAATCGCGGAGGGCAGTCGCGACGGCTCCGTTCAAAAAATTTTTGCACTTGCCAAAACAGCGGGCGTTGTTGTAGAATTCTTAAACCGTGATAAACTTGACAAGCTTTGCGGCGGACGTCATCAGGGCGTTGCGGCTTATGCGGCGGCGGCAGATTATTCGACGGTCGAAGAAATTTTGGAGCTTGCCGCGAATCGGAACGAACCGCCGTTTGTAATTCTGCTTGACGAGTTGGAAGACCCGCAAAATTTCGGCGCGATACTTCGGACGGCGGAGGCGGTCGGCGTGCACGGCGTGATTATTCCAAAGCGGCGCAACGTTCAGCTCAACGCAACTGTTTTTAAAACTTCGGCGGGCGCGGCGGAATATGTCAAGGTGGCGCAAATCACCAACGTTGCCCAAACGCTGAAAAATTTGCGCGGGCTTGGTTTAAAAATCGTCGGCTCCGATATGGGCGCGCAAGTTGACTTCAGGCGGGCTGATTTGACGGGCGGAATTGTTTTGATAATCGGCAGCGAGGGCAAGGGCATGCGACGCTTGACGCGGGAAAATTGCGACCTGCTGATAAAAATCCCGATGGTCGGCAAAATCAATTCTCTCAACGCTTCGGCGGCGGGCGCGGTGCTCTTATACGAAATTTTTTCGCAGAGACAACGATATGGCTAAGAAGCGACCGCATTATCTGGTTGACGGTTACAATCTAATTCACGTCTGGCAAGAGATTAACACCGACGATTTGGCGACGGCGCGTGAATTTCTGATTCGCAATCTTCACGAGTACGGCGCATATGAAAAATTTGAAATAACGCTTGTCTTCGACGCCGCACGCAACGAGGACGAGGAACGCACCGAGGTTTTCGACAACTTTTTCCGCGTGGTCTATAGCGGCTTCAACGAGACCGCCGACAGTGTTATCGAGCGGCTTAGTTACGAGGAAGTTCGCAAGCGGCGCGAAGTGCACGTTGTCAGCTCCGACGCCACGATTGAAACTGTAATTTTGGGCGCAGGTGCGTATCGTCACCCTTCCGCAGAATTTTATCGCGCAATCAAACGGGCTAAACAGCATTTGCGCAAGGAATATCTCGGAAATGTGACCTTGCCGGTTCAGCGCAATGAAGTCGGTGACAGAATCGGCGCAGATGTTTTCGCCAAGCTTGAGAAACTTCGGCGAGGAAAATAAAATTTTTTTATTGGGAGTGTGATTATCTGTGGCAGTAACAAAGAGAATTTTTCAGCTGTCAAAAGAATTCGGGCGCGACGAGAAAGAAATCATCGCGTTCTTGACGACGCAGGGAATCAAAGTGTCGAATCGGCTCAGCGCAGTCAGCGAAGAAACGTACAATCTGTTGAAGGAAAAGTTCATGGCACCTCCCGAACCTGAACCCGCGCCTGAACCCGCGCCTGCGCCCGAACCTGCGCCCGCGCCTGCCGTTAAAGAGGAAAAGCCCGCAGAACCCGCTACGGCTCCAGCTAAACAGCCGCAACCTCCACAGGGCGACAAAAAGAAGAAGAAAAAAAATAAAGCTCCTCAAGCCGCCGCCGCTGAAACGCCGCCTCAAGAAGGACAGCCGGCTACACCAGAAGAAAAGCCCGAAAAGGAAGTTACCGATCTCAAAATTGAAAATATGAACAAGCGGACGCGGACAATCCTGTTCGAGGGGATTATGGCGGGCAATAATTTCATTCAACGCTACAGCCAGAATTCCGGACAAACTCCGCTCAACAAGCAGAAAAAACCAATGCTCACGGCGGACATGGACACTTGGGGAATTCTTTTTAATCACAAGGTCGAAAATTCCGATTCGCCCATGCGCTATTGGGAATCCGTCTCCAAATTGATGACCCGCGCGTTTAAAATCATTAACGGTTTCGGGTTGGCGAACAGGGAAGCTCTGGCGGCAATGCGCGACGCTATGGCTCCTATCGGCGGTAAATATCAGCCGCGTGAAGCCTTCACGCCCGAAGAAAATAAAATGTTCGAGGCGCAACAGCGATTGTTGTTTAGGACGTTCGGGCACGGCATGGGGCTTGTCAACGATAATCTCTACGCGCTGAAGATGAAGGCCGACCGCATGAAGGCTAGGTTCGAGTACATGGATTTCCTTAGCTATGTCACCAACCCCGAAGACGAACTAAGAAGCAACGAGCGCGTGCCCTTTAACGAACTAATCGAGGCGGTGGCTCACAGTGCGCGTTCCATCGTCCGCAGATTTAATTTCTACAACGACCACAAGGAGCGCATAGACAACGTTATCAAAAAGTTCTTTGAGTGGATTGACGGCTACGCCAAACTTAAAGAGAGCGGAGCTACTGTCGCGAAGTTGGAGAAATATCTTGAGCTTGAAGAAAAATTTATCGATATTGTCGAGTTCATGTCGTTTGATAACAATCTTGTCGACAGCAAGAAAGAAAAGAAAGGTGCGCCGTCGCCGTTCGATACGCTCGTTGATTTGCTGGAGGCTTATCGCGACAATCTTGACGACCCCGACGCGGAACGCAACTTTAAATACAAAGTGCGCGGCGTTATAAATATTATCTACAAGCCGAAAGAATACTCCTTTACTTATCAATTCGGGGGCTTGGAGTCTAACAAAGATTATCGTCCGCCCGAAGAAATTGCCGCCGCAAGAGCCGCCGCCAAAGTCGCTGACCCCGCCGCTGAAGTTACCGAAAACGTCGAAGCCGCTGAAGTTGTCGAAAAAGAAAACCCCGCCGAAAAGCAATGAGAAATGCGAAATGCGCAATGCGCAATTAAAAACCAATTCATTACGCATTACGCATTGCGCACTACGCATTGCCTTTCATCCCCAAAACATGTGCTTTTTCCAAAAGACGACCGCCGCGACGAGTGACGCCAGAAGCGCGATTGCAATGACTATGATAAAACCCAAATTGTTTTCGGCGAGCGGCACCGGCACGTTCATTCCGAAAAAACTTGCGATAACCGTCGGCACCGCGATTATAATCGTCATCGCCGCGAGAAATTTCATGACCATGTTCTGATTGTTCGAGATTATCGACGAGAAAATATCCGCCATCTGCGAAAGGATTTGGCTGTACATTTCAACCATCTCGCGCGCCTGCTTGTTTTCGATGATGACGTCTTCAAGTAAATCTTCGTCCTCCTCGTAAATTTCCAAAATTCCTTCGACGGTGCGGTTGTTCCTTAGGCGCAGGAGTTTTTCAAAAACCGCGTCATTGGAGCGGAGCGAGGCGTTAAAATAAGTCAAGCCCTTTTGCAATTCCATTAGCCGCAAAATGTCTGCGTTGCGCATTGAGCGGCGCAGTTGCTCTTCGATTTCGTCGGAGAGTTTATTTATTTGCCGCAGATAGCGCAGATAAAATGTCGCCGAACGATAAAGTATCTCGAATAAAAATTGCGTGCGCTTGTAAGTGTGGAAAAGCCGCGCCGTTCGCTGATTGAAACTCGCCATGACCGGCGTCTCTTCCAAGCAGACCGTGATTATATGTTGCTTCGTTAAAATGATTGCAAGCGGCAACGTGTCGTAGCTTTCTTCCTCGTAAACGATTGGCACGTTCGTTAAAATCATGACGGAATCTTCTTCAACGTCCAAATGCGAGCGTTCTTCCTCGTCGAGTGCCGCGCGTAAAAAATCCGGCTCCACTCGCGTCAACGCGCTCACTTCCCGCAATTCATACGGCGTCGGGTCGACGATGTTTATCCACGCGCCCTTTTGCAACGTTCGCAGCGTCAACTTCTCCAAATGCCCCGATTCCTGCGATTTGTAAATCTCAACCAACGGTATCGCCCCCTTCCGCGTTTATTTTACTACATTTAATCCGCTGTTTGAAGGAAAATTTTTTATAGTGTGTAAATTATCTGCGACAAAGCTTGACAAGAATCCGTTCCAAAATTTCAATGCCCGCTTTGCCGGTTTTGAGTTTAAAATCTGCCTCCGCCAACTCGATAAAAACTTCCTCCAAAATTTTTTCCGAGTAACTCTTAGCGGTCTCGCCGACTTTCTGCGCGATGTACGGATTCATTTCAAGCGGCTCGCCCAAACGTCGACCGGTGATTCCCTGCGCCATGAAATATTTCGCGCGGAGGAGGCGGCGCACGTGATTAACCAATAGCGTTATGACCAACGGAATTTTCGCGGGAACTCGTGCTTGCTGCTTCAAAAGGTAAATGGCTTTTTTAAATTTTTTTTCGTCGACGGCGTCCGTCAATGCAAAATTCGACACTTCGGGCGGCGCGAGCATGTTTTTGCGCAAATCCGCCGCCGTTATCTCCGAGCCTTCGACGTTGAGCGCGACTTTGTTCAATTCGTTTTCCAAATACCACAGCGAAATTTCCGGCAAAATTCCCAGCCGTTCGTTGAAGTATCGCCGAGCCTCCCCGCGCATGATTTTTCCCAGCGACGCAAGTTTATCGTTTAACCAGTCGTCGATTTCCCACGGGCGCAACGGCTCCGCCTCCAACACCGCGCCGACCTGCGAAATTATTCTGTAAAGCTTGCGCCGCTTGTCCGCTGTCCACGCCGTGAAGATTACGTAGTTTGTCGGTTGCATGTCGCGCAGAATATTTTCCAGCCGCTCAAATTTTTTCTCCGCGCTGAAAAAAGTCGCGTTCTTGACAAGCACAACATTTCTTGCGGCGAAGAAGGGCGAGCTGTCTATCGCGCTAAGAATTTCGCCGAGCACGGGCTTTGCGTCGCAGTCAAAAGTTACAAGCTCCGTCGCCTTGTCGACGCCCAGCCGCGATAAAATTTTTTCCCGCGCCTTATCGATAAAAAAAGTTTCCGCGCCGCTCAGCAGATAAACATTTTTTATTTCCCCGTCGAGCGCGCTCATAAATTCTTTGAACTTCAAATTATCACCTCAAGGAGTGTTTAAAATGATTCTTCGCGATGTCTACGCCGAGATTGACCTTGACGCAATCCGCCACAACTTGAAAGAAATTCGCCGCCACATTAACCCCGCGTCCAAACTTTGCGTTGTCGTCAAGGCGAACGCTTACGGGCACGGCGCGATTGAAATTTCTAATGTCGCTGTCGAATGTGGCGCAGATTTTTTAGCGGTCGCTACCGTCGGCGAAGGTTTGGAACTGCGCCGCGCAGATTTCAAGTTGCCGATTCTGATTTTAGGTTTGGTGCCCGAAGATACGCTGGGCGTTGTCGTCGCCGCTGATTTAACGCAAGCCGTCGTCGATTTTGAAACCGCCGAAAAAATTTCCAACGCCGCCGCCCGCCTCGATAAAATTTCCAAAGTTCACTTGAAGCTTGAAACGGGCATGGGCAGAATTGGCGTCGCGCCGAATGAAGCCGCCGCGCTCGCCGCCAAAATTTCTAAACTTCCTAACGTCGAACTGGAAGGCGTGTTCTCGCATTTCGCCGACGCTGACAATCCCGACAGAACTTTTACGAATCATCAAATCGAAATTTTCAAGGAGACGGCGAATAAAATTCGACAGGCGGGCGTTGATGTAAAAATTTTCCACATTGCCGAATCCGCCGCAATTCTCGACATTCCCGAAGCGCATTTCGATATGGTTCGTTCGGGGATAATCAATTACGGGCTGTATCCTTCCCCCGACGTTCGCCGCACGATTGAGCTTAAGCCCGCCATGAAACTCGTCGCGCACATTGCCTATCTAAAAAAAATTTCAGCGGGCGTGTCGATTGGTTACGGGCGCGAATTTGTTGCCGAGCGCGATTCATTGATTGCGACGTTGCCGATTGGTTACGCTGACGGTTATATCCGCGCTTACAAAAATTTTCATGTGGAGATTCGCGGACAACTTGCGCCGATTGCCGGGAGAATTTGCATGGATCAAACGATGGTCGACGTGACGGACATTGACGGCGTTGCGGTCGGCGATGAGGTTATTCTGTTCGGCTCCGAATTGATTTCTGCTGACGACGCCGCACGCCACTTGAACACGATTAATTACGAGATAACTTGCCTTGTATCTGCGCGGGTGCCGCGGAGTTTTAAAGGGCTCTAAGTTTCGCGAAAAATTTTGCCTTCCACAATCTGAATTTAAATTCCGTCAGCCCGAAGCGGGGCTTGCGAATGTGCACGCGGCAAAGTTCGTAAGGATTCGTCGCCAAAGTATTCAAGCCCGCCTCGCCCGTGACCGCCGTTAAAAAATTTTCTTCGCGCAGAATTTCTTCCAGCTCCGAATTGAACGCGCCATTCGGATAAGAAAGGCTGTAAATCGTCTGCAAGCCGCTCCATTCCAGAAAAATTTTCGAGTCGCTAATTTGTCGACGTTGAGCATTTTTATCTAGCGAAGTCAGCGGCAAATGGTCGGCGGTGTGCGAGCCGATTTCTATCCCGCGCCGTTGCATGTCCTTGAGCTGTTCGAGCGTGAGATAATTTTTTTTGCCCAGCTCGTTGGTTATCACGTAGACGACCGCCGTCATATTGTGCGCCTCCAAAATCGGCAGCATCGTCGAATAATTATCCGCGTAGCCGTCGTCGAAGGTCAGCACAATCGGCTTTTCGGGGAGTTCTCCTTTGCCGTGCACCACGCGCATAAAATCCTGCAAAGTTATCGTCGTGTAGCCCGCCGCCGCAAGATAATCCAACTGCGCGGCGAATTCGGCGGGCGGCACGTTGTAAACTTCAAAGTCTGGGTCAAGCGGCTCGTCCGTCACCTGATGATATTCTAAAATCGGGAAGCCTTCCGGCTCCGGCAACAAAAAAATTATCGCGGTCAAAATTAAAAACGCCACGCCGATTAATCTCAACGTCTTCACCTCCGCGAACATTTTATCACGGCGGAAAATTTTTTTGCAAGGAGTTGTTCAACTTGACGACATTCGACAAACTTCAAAGCGTCGGCAAGGCGTTAATGTTGCCCGTGGCGACTTTGCCGGCGGCGGCGATTCTTTTACGTTTTGGCGCGGACGATCTTTTAAATATCGACGTGCTGGAAAAGGCGGGCGGCGCGATTTTCGACAACTTGCCGATAATTTTTGCAATCGGTATCGCGTTCGGCTTGACAAAGAACACCAACGACAATGGCGCGGCGGCTTTGGCGGGCTTCGTGTGTCACGCGGTGTTGACTTCCTCGCTAAAAAGTCTCGACGCCGAAATTAGCATGGGCGTTTTCGCGGGCATTATCAGCGGCTTGACGGCGGGCTTTCTATACAATCGCTTTTATAAAATCAAGCTGCCCGAATTCCTAGGATTTTTCGGCGGGCGACGCTTTGTCCCGATTGTGACTTCCTTTGCGGCGATTTTTCTCGCGCTGATTTTTTCTGTCGTGTGGTTGCCGATTCAGGACGCAATTAATTCCGCCGGCAACTTCATAATAAACGCGGGCGGCTTCGGAACTTTTATCTTCGGCACGCTCAATCGTCTGCTGATTCCGTTCGGGCTTCACCACATTTTAAATAATTTAGTCTGGCTACTCTTAGGCGAATTCACTAATCCTGCGACGGGCGAAATTGTTCGCGGCGACTTGACGAGATTTTTTGCGGGCGACCCGACGGCGGGGAGTTTCATGGCGGGATTTTTCCCTGTAATAATGTTCGGACTTCCGGCGGTTGCGCTGGCGATTTATCGAACTGCAAAGCCGGAGAACCGCCCGAAAATTGTGGGCGCACTTATGTCGATGGCGTTCACGGCGTTTTTGACGGGGATAACAGAGCCGCTAGAATTTTCGTTTATGTTTTTGGCTCCCGCGCTCTACGTCGTCCACGCGCTTTTGACGGGCGCAGCGATGTGGATTTGTCATGCGGCGGGAATTTTAGCGGGCTTCGGATTTTCGGCGGGCTTTATCGATTACGTTTTGAACTTTGGAATTTCCACGCGCCCCGAATTAATTTTGCTGATTGGTCTGGCGTTCGGCGTGGTTTATTATCTCGTGTTCAGTTGGGCGATTGTGAAATTTAATTTGCCGACGCTCGGCCGTTACGCCGAAGAAATTTCCGCCGATAAAACTTCTGACGACGACGACTCCGCGAAAAAAATTCTTGCGGGCTTAGGCGGCGCGGAAAATCTTGTCGACGTTGGGAATTGCGCGACGCGGCTCCGCGTGACCGTTAAAGATTCTTCTAAAGTCGACGAAAAAATTTTGCGGGCGACGGGTGCCAAGGGCGTCTTCAAAAAGGGCAACGCGATTCAAGTTGTCATTGGCACGCAGGTCGAATTTGTCGCCGACGAAATTAATTCTCTCCGCAAAAAAAAATAATCCCCCGACACGCAGGGGATTGTTGAATTCACACAGCGGAATATTTTAGAGGAGAGCCTCAATATCTTTGGCGATAGCGGCGGGCGTGGTTGTCGGCTCGAAACGCGCAACAACTTCGCCGTCGCGCCCGATTAAAAATTTCGTGAAGTTCCACTTAATGCCGTCGCCTTCCAAGTATTCGGGGAAATTTTTCTGCAGGGCGTCAAGCAGAGGTTTCGCTACGGGGTGATTCATATCGAAGCCCTCGAATTTTTTCTGCGCGGTCAGATATTTGAACAGCGGCTGAGCCGTCTCGCCGCGCACGTCGCCTTTGGCAAAGATCGGGAACTTGACGCCGTAATTGAGCTTGCAGAACTGCTGAATCTCGTCGTTGCTGCCGGGGTCTTGCGCCGCAAATTGGTTGCACGGGAAGCCGAGAATTTCCAAGCCCTTGTCCTTGTAGTCGTCGTAAAGTTTCTGCAGTTCCTCGAATTGGGGCGTGAAGCCGCATTTGCTCGCCGTGTTGACGATAAGCAGAACTTTGCCCTTGTAGTCAGCCAGCGATTTATCCTCGCCGCGTTTGGTTTTGACCGTGAAATCGTAAACGCTCATAAATTTACCTCCTTAAGCTGTAGCCAGCAATTCGTCGATTTTTTTCTTGTCGAAGCCCACAACGTAATTCACGCCGTCAATCGTCGTCACCGGAACCATCAAGTCGCCCGAAATTTTTTCACACTCTTTGGCGGCTTCTTCGTCCAGTTCGATGTCGCGCACTTCGTATTCCACGCCGCGCGCTGTAAGATAGCGTTTCAATTTTTCACAAAAAGGGCAAGATTCAAACGAATAGACACGAATCATAAAAATTCCTCCTTAAACAGCAGATATTCTATCGGTTTGTTGAAAATCTCAATGAGTTTGACTTTGTCTTTTGCCGTAAAATTCAGCTCGCCGCGCATTTTTGAAGAAAAGACTTGTTTAGAAAATCCCAACATCTTAGCGAGTGCTTTGTAATTGAGGTTGTGTTTTTCCATTTCAATCAGCAAGTTTTTGTAGGGCGTTTTATGGAGCTTCGATATTGTTGTCGGCAGCCCGTCGTCACGCGCCAGCAAATACTCTGCGGGAAGCCCAAAAAATTTTACGAACTTGTCGATTTGGCGCATTGTGAAATTTTGATTGCCGCGCATCTTTTCGGAAAAACTCTGTCTTGGTAAACCCACAATGGTTGCAAGCGCGGCGTATGTGAGTTGCCGCTTGTCCATTTCTGCTATTAAATTTTTATACGGACTGTCGTAGCGTTGCCCCGCTGAAATATGTGCGCAATGTTCGGGAGTTTTTGGGACGCCGCGCAGAGTTTCTCCAATCTTTGCGCAATGTTCGGGGGAAAGAGATATGCCTTTTCTTCCGGCAGAAATGCTGGCACAATGTTCCGGCGACAAAGGCTTACCGGTAAGTGCCGCTGAGATTTTCGCGGTATGTTCGGGCGTGCGTTTCAAGCCGACAATCCCCTCGCCGCCGTCAGTCAAGTTGTAGCCGTTCGGGCGTTTGGTGTTAAGCAGAATGATGAAAAACTTTTCCCACGTGTCCATTGCGGCTTTCGACGCGCAGTTTTTGATGACGTAGCAACGAAAATTTTCCCAGCCGTACTTTTTGATAGCCCTGTCAACATACTGGTCGCCGCATTTGTGCGCGGTGATTCTGCTCCTAAGATTTGTCGTTTGCCCGACGTAGATTTTGCCGCTAATCGTGTTTAGCAAAAAATAAATCACGCCGTTAATCATGCAGATACCTCGTCACAGGCAAAGCAATTTTTCCAGAGCCTCTTTGTCGTAATCAATAACGTAATGCTCGTTGTCAATGGTCGTGACGGGCACCGCCCAATCCATGCCAGTGAGTTTCTTGCAAGCCTCGCGAGCGGCAGGATCTTTTTCGATGTCGAGTTCTTCAAATTCAACGCCCTTTGATGCAAGAAATTTTTTCGTTTTGGCGCAATACGGACAGGATTTTACCGTGTAAACTTTTACCAATTCAGTTCACCGCCTTGAGTCTCGCAAGATATTTTTCGGCAAGGAGAGCCGCCGTCGTGCCGTCCGAAGCCGCCGTTGTCAGTTGACGAATTTCCTTTTCGCGAACGTCGCCAGCCGCAAAAACGCCGTCAATCTCCGTCCGGCAATCTTCGCCCGCGCTGATTCTTCCGCTCGCCGTCAAAGTTAATTCGTCCTTGAAAAGTTTCGTGTTCGGTTCAACGCCAATGTTCACAAAAATTCCGTCGACCGCCAAAGTTTTCGTCTCGCCCGATTTTTTATCGAAGATTTCAACTTCCTCAAGTCGTTTGTTGCCGCGCAGAGCTTTTATCTCCGTCTGCAACATGATTGTAACTTTGTCGTTAGCGCGGAGTCTCTTCTGCGAAACTTCATCAGCGCGAAATTCGGAGCGGTGAATCAGATAAAGTTTCGTGGCGTATTTCGTTAAAAAGTTCGCCGCGTCGACAGCCGCATTGCCGCCGCCCATGACTGCGATAATTTTTCCGTCGTAAGCGTGACCGTCGCAAAGCTCGCAATAGTGAACGCCGCGCCCCGCAAATTTTTTTTCTTCGGACAAGGGGAGCTTCCTGCGATTCATGCCCGACGCAATTATCACGACGTCCGCCTCGTAAATTTTTTCCTGCGTCTCGATAATTTTGGGCGTCGCCTTTAACGTGACCTTTTCAATCTCGTCGAATTCGTCAACAACCGCGCCGAAATTTTCCGCCTGCTGTTGAACCGTCGCAATCAAGTCGCCGCCCTGAACGCTCACGAAGCCAGGATAATTTTCAATGTTGGTCGCGTTGGCGATTTGCCCGCCGATTATCCCGTTCTCCAAAACCAGCGTGTCCAAGTTCATGCGCCCGCAGTACATCGCCGCCGTCAAGCCCGCCATGCCCGCGCCGATTATCACAACGTCCTTGTGAATTCGTTCCTTCATATCGTCACCTTCCCTATCTGTTTAATTTCGTCACTTCTTAAGGAAAACCTGCTTAGCCAAAAGGAGAATCGCCACGGCGGATTTCGCGTCGAAAATTTTTCCGCTCTCGACCATCTGCAACGCGGCAGTCAGCGGAACTTTCACGACGTTGATAAATTCATCGGAGTCCGGGTGAATTTTGCCGGGCTTCAAGTCGCTGGCGGCGTAAAGGTGAATGTATTCGTCCGAAAAGCCAACCGTCGTTGCAATCGTCGTGAGTTTCCAAAATTTCCCCGCAGTGTAGCCCGTCTCCTCCGAAAGTTCGCGCTTAGCGCACTCGATTGGATCTTCGCCGACCACGTCAAGTTTGCCGGCGGGAATTTCCAGCGTGACTTTGCCGACGGGATAGCGGAATTGCCGCACGAGAATAATTTGATTATCGGGCAGGAGCGGAATAATCGCCGACGCGCCAGGGTGTTTAATCCATTCGCGGGTTGTCTTGTGCCCGTTCGGAAGTTCGACTTCGTCCTTGCGCACATGCAGGAGCACGCCGTCAAAGACAGGCTCGCTGGAAATTTTTTTCTCGACCAAATTTTTATCTTCGTTATCAATCAACATTTTTATCGCCCCTTTAATCACTAACAGCTAAAAGCTATCAGCTAAATTCTGCCACAAAGCCGCAAGAAAATCAATGCGCTTGACGGCTTGCAGGGCGGCAAATATAATTTAATAAAACTTGGCAAGGAAGATGAATCATGGACGAGAGAACTCAACCGACGAACGTCACGGCGCAACGAAAAGCCGTCGCGCTAAAATACGAGGCAGAACGAGACCTTGCGCCGAAAGTCATTGCAAAGGGGCGCGGGCATGTCGCCGAACACATTTTGGAGACTGCACAGAAAAACGCCGTGCCCGTTTATCAGGACAAGACGCTTGTTAATATGCTTATGGCTCTTGAGATTGACCGCGAGATACCGCCCGAACTTTACAAGGCGATTGCCGAAGTCATGGCTTACGTTTATAAAATGGACAAATCGCACGGACAAGCCGCCGAAGCTCGCCGCTTAGCTGCCCAACGCCGCAGGAGCCGCCTTTTCTAACGGCAGGATAATCTCCTTAGCAAAAAATTATTTACGGCGTCAACCTCTCGAACCAGCCGAAGTTATGGCTTACGTTTACAAAATGGACAAATCGCACGGACAAGCCGCCGAAGCCCGCCGCTTAGCTGCCCAACGCCGCAGGAGCCGCCTTTTCTAATGGCAGGATAATCTCCTTAGCAAAAAATTATTTAAGTTGCCGGCGTCAAGTGCCGATATAGTTAGCGAAGTTAGGCAAGAGCTTGACAAAAAAATTGAAAATACCAGGTCAGACGCTTAGGAAAATTTAGAGGACAAG
>JAFPVP010000050.1 GCA_017412925.1 Selenomonadaceae bacterium | reverse complement strand
CGGGCGTCGCAGCTCCTTGCCTTGAAATAAAAGATGACTTTGATAAAATTTACGACTACACAAATCGCGGCAATCTCGTCGCTGTCGTCACGAACGGCACGGCTGTCCTCGGCTTGGGCGATATTGGCGCAGGCGCGGGTCTGCCCGTCATGGAGGGCAAGGCGATTCTTTTTAAAGGTTTCGCGGGCGTCGACGCCATACCCATTTGCCTCGATACAAAAAGCGTCCCCGAAATTATTAAGACAATTCAGCTCATGGCTCCGAGCTTCGGCGGCATAAATCTTGAAGACATCAAAGCTCCCGAATGCTTCGACATTGAACACGCGCTGAAAGACTCCGTCGATATTCCCGTCTTTCACGACGACCAACACGGCACGGCGATTGTCGTTGCGGCGGCTCTGATTAATGCGTTGCGGCTCGTCGGCAAAAAGTTTGAGGATATTAAAGTCGTCGTCAACGGCGCGGGCGCGGCGGGCATGGCGATAACTTATCTGATTCAAAAGATGGGCGCAAAGAACGTCATGCTGTGCGATTCGACCGGCGCGATTTACGAAGGACGCGGCAAGGGCATGAATCCCTACAAAGACCAAATCGCCGCCGTCACGAACTTTGACAAAGAAGCGGGGAAACTCGTCGACGTTATCCACGGCGCGGACGTGTTTATCGGCGTGTCGAAAGGCAACCTCCTCACAGAGGAAATGGTTAAGATGATGAACACCGACGCGATAATTTTGGCGATGGCTAATCCCACGCCCGAAATTATGCCCGACAAAGCAAGGGCGGCGGGTGCTCGTGTCGTGTGCACGGGGCGTAGCGACTTCCCTAACCAAGTCAACAACCTGCTGGCGTTCCCTGGCATTTTCCGCGGTGCCCTTGACGTTCGCGCGACCGATGTCAACGAGGAAATGAAAATCGCGGCGGCGTATGCTATTGCCTCACTCGTCAGCGACGAAGAACTCAACGAAGAACACGTAATCACGACGCCTTTTGACGAGCGCGTTGCTCCGACTGTTGCGGCGGCTGTCGCTAAGGCGGCGATTGATTCGGGCGTCGCTCGCAATAAAAATGTCACGCCCGAAGACGTCGCTAAACATACGGTTGAACTTCTGGCGAAATTATAAAATTGTGCTCGTAGTCCAGTGGATAGGACGCAAGCCTCCGGAGCTTGAAGCGTGGGTTCGACTCCCGCCGAGCACGCCAATCAAAAAAATTCAGCGGTTCCAATTAACGGAGCCGCTTTTAAATTTGAATTTTTATATCAATTCCTTGTACTTGGCTTTGTAGAAATCCTCAAATATCTTTAGCATCTCGCGCTGAATTTCGCCGCCGTCGCCCGCGTGGAGAATTTCGATAAAGCCCCAGCGGTCGAGTAGGACGGAGGCAATGTGTCCAATCGTCTCAATCGTGAACTCGTCGGCGTCGAGCGGCGCAAGCAACGCAATCGCTGTTCTAACAATCTCGCCGTCGTCGGGATATTTAAAGCCGTCGCCGAGCTGAAGAATTCCAAACGCCGGAGCTTTGACCGCCGCGCTTTTGCAGTGCAATAAAATCATGTGCCGCCCAACAATCAGCGTCGAGCCTTTATCCTCGCGCAGGAGCAACGCCTTTGAAATTTCTGCGCGGCTCTGAACGTCGTCGCCTACAAATTTTCCGGCAAGTTCGCAGACCGAGTTGATGTCGGAAATTTTCGCGCGAACGTAAAAGTAATTCGTCATGAGTTCTTGAATCGCCCGCCCGTAAGAATTCATCTTGCTCAAGCCTTCCATAAACGGCGGACGCGGCTCCAATTCCTCTGCACTGCCCAAAAATTGTTTGTTCTGCCGCGAAAGTTCCGCGTCAATTTTTTTCTTGTCGTCCTCAACCAACGCCGCGCTCACGACCAAAACAGTTTTCTCTGCGCGGGGGATCGGCACCGTCGAAATTATAAAATCGAAATCCTTCGCCGCAATGTATTCGGGCGTTATTTCCAGAATCGGCACTTCGTCGACAATTTTTAGCGTGGGGAAATTCGCGAGGAGTCTGCTCGCCAAAAGCCGCGAAGTTCCCATGCCCGTCGGACAGGCGACTATCACCCTGTGCACCGCGTGTAAAAATTTTTCGCTGTCGGAAAGTGCCGCGCCCAAATGCATCGCGATATAGGCAATCTCCGCGTCGGGCAACGGCTCGCCAACTTCCGCTTCAACTTCGACGACGCATTTTTTTGTTAAGCTCATCAGTTCCGGATAATGCCGCTGAATTTCGCCGAGTAGCGGGTTGCGAATGTCCATGTGCATTTTTATGCGGCTGATTGACGGCGCAAGGTGATTGACCAGCCCCGCCAGCAAGCTCTGATTTTTGTCAATGTCGCGCCCCGTGATTTTTGCCGCCCGTTTCATAACTTGCCGCGCCAACTTCACAATGCGGAAATTATCCATCATGGAAATTGTCCCTAAGCTCGCCGAAGAGTAGCGGCTCCTCGCGCCGAGTATGTGCATTGCAATGTAGCAAATTTCACTTTCGGGCACGTCCATTGCCAACGCCGCCGAAATTTCTTCCGCCAATTTTTTTGCCGCTGTGAATTCCCGCGTGTCTTTCAGCCGCGATAAAGTTTCTGCGTCGAGTTTAACTGCCTCGTGATTTTTTATCCGCCGCACGACAAGCGATAGGTGCACAACCAGTCCGATAAAGGCGTTGTCCGAAAGTTTGTAGCCCAAATCGCTCTCCGTCACGCGAATCATCTGCTCCAGCCGCCGCCACTCGCCCGCGTCAATCAGCTCCAGCAAAAATTTCGACACCTGCGCAATCGGCGCGTCGTCTTCGTCGGGCAAGTTGTCCTGCATTAAATTTAACAGTCCCTCCTCGCCGACGTGTTCGTAAATGTAGCGGACAATCGCCCGCCGTAAATCCCGTTCGTCGCCGAGTAAACTCACACCCAAGCCCGGTTTGCGCAAAAGTTTCAAGCCCTGTTCGCGAAACCATTCCTCCAATTTGTCTAAGTCGTTGCTTATCGTTGAGTCCGTCACGTGCACCGCGCTTGACAGCACGAATAATTTTATCGGCTCGCGGCTTGATAAAAGTTTGCTGATGATGATTGAACGTCGCTCGCTCGGCGTGTACTCCTTTTTATCGCCCGATTTGAGATGTTTGGCAAGCGCGTAACGTTTAACCTCGCTACCGATTACCAAAAGCCCCGCGCCCGATTTTTTTTCCAGTTGCAGGCCGACCGCGTTTAAAACTTCTTCAACTTTGGGGAGCTGTCGAGAAACTGTTTTCGCGCTGACTGATAATTTCGTTGCAATTTCCGCTGTCGTCCGGAACGAATTCTCTTGCAAAAGTAGTTTCAAAATGTCGCGTGTCCTCTGCTCCATTAAATCATCTCCTCAGCAAATGCGCGGGACAAGTTCGCCCGTCGGCATGTCAACAATCCTGATGCCGCCGACCGCCGTCCTCAAGCCGACTTTGCCCGCCGCGTTCGTGACGACCTCGCCAATTTGCGCCGCGTCTTTGCCATAAATATTTTTCCGCATAATCGATAAAATTTTCTCGGCAGATTCGGCGGGCACGACCGCGATAATTTTTCCCTCGTTGGCAAGCTCCAGCACATCGAAGCCCAAAATATCACACACGCCGCCAACTTCCTCCCGCACAGGAATTTTTTCCTCGTCGAGCAAAATCCCAACGTTCGCCGCCGTCGCAATCTCATTTAGCACCGCCGCAATCCCGCCGCGTGTCGCGTCTCGGAGCATGGCGATTTTCGGTTCGACGGTCAGCATTTCGCGAATCATTTTATTCAGCGGCGCACAGTCCGATTTAATATTTTCCGGCAACTCCAAGCCGTGCCGCCCCGCAAGTATCGCCGTCGCGTGGTCGCCGATTGTCCCCGACACCAAAACTTTCATGCCCGCGCAGATATTTTTAGCCGCAATGTCCACGCCGTCAATCAGCTCGCCGACGCCCGCCGTGTTGATGAAAATTCCATCCGCCTGCCCGCGCCCGACGACTTTGGTGTCGCCCGTGACAATTTTAACATCTGCTTCACGCGCCGCCGCCGCCATGGAGACAACAATTTTTTTCAAGTCGTCAAAGTCGAAGCCTTCCTCCAAAATCACGCCGGCGGAAATATATTTGGGCACCGCGCCCGTCACCGCCAAATCATTGACCGTGCCGCAAATCGCCAGCTTGCCGATATCGCCGCCGCGAAAAAAAATAGGACGAACAACGTAACTGTCAGTCGTCATCGCCAGCTTGCCAATTTTCGCGCCGTCGTGTAGCTCGTGTAAAATTTCGTTGTCGAAGGCGGGCAGAATTATTTCGTGCAAAAGTTCCGCGCTCAACTTGCCTCCAGCACCATGCGCCATTAAAATTTTTTTGTCCATAAAATTTTCTCCCGTAAAATTTGAATTCAGGTGATTATACACCACTTGCAACGCCTTTGCAAAATTCACATCAGGGATACAAAAATTTTGCATTCGAGCACCGAAATGATAAAATCCGCATGGAGGTTGATAGAAATGGAAACAGCGCGAAATTTATTGGAACGTGGCAAGCCGCTTGAAGCATTGGAACGGCTGAAAAATCTTTTGCCGACGGCGCAGGACGAATGGCGCGTTCATGAATTAATCGGGGCGGCGTTTCACGATTTGTGCGACGCCGAGGGAGCCGCGCAAGCTTACTTCAACGCGGCACGCACGGATAAATTTTTGCGCAGTCAGCGAGCGCACTTCTCGAATTATCTGTTCGCGCTACACTATCTGCCGCAACTCGACGCGCCGACTTTGATTCACGAGCTTGCCGTTTACAATTCGTTGTACCGTGAGCAAATCGAACTTCCAAAATCATTGCGCATTACGCATTGCGCATTACGCATTGCATTTTTGTCGCCGAATTTTTGCGATTCATCTGCCGCGCGATTTTTTGAAGCGTTGTTGACGGACTATGACCGCGAAAAATTTTTTGTGACGGCGTGGAGCTTGTCGGCGGAAGAAGACACCTTCACGGAAAAAATTCGCCGCAATGTCGACGGCTACTTTGAAATTGAGGAGACGAATTTTGAGGAGGCGGCGGAGCAAATTCGCGACGTTGGCACGGAAATTTTGATTGACTTTGGCGGACACACCGAGGGCGGCGCGACGTTGCAAATTGCAGCCTACAGACCTGCGCGGGTGCAACTTTGCGGCATCGGCTATTTCGATTCGACGGGGCTTGACGCGATTGATTATTTTATCGGTGACGAATTTTTGACGGCGCACGACGAAACTTTTACGGAAAAAATTTTTACGTTGGAAAATGCCTTTGCCTTCCGCCCGAACACAAAAATGATTCGCGAAAAAAATTCACGCCGCGCCCTGCCGCACAGAAATTTTACGTTCGGGAGCTTGAATAACTTCATGAAACTCAGCGACGATTATCTTGCCGCCGTAAAAAAAATTTTAGACGCCGTGCCCGATGCGAAAATTATTTTCCGAGACACGACGCCGCTTGAAAGCCGACAAAAAATTTTGATTGAGCGGCTGAAAACTTTTGGGATTGAACGGGCGGAAGTTCGGCGCGGCGCAGATGATTTTTTCACGGATTACGGCGCGATTGATTTGATTTTGGACACGTTCCCATATCCCGGCGGCATGATGACGGCTCTGGCGTTGTATATGGGCGTGCCGGTGCTGAATTTGTGCGGCGAGCTTGCTTCGCGGCGGACGGGCGCAGACATTTTGCGAATTGCCGGGCTTGACGAGCTGATTGTCACGGACGCGGACGCTTACATAAAAATTGCCGTTGAGCTTGCCGAAAATCGGACGCAACTTGCCGCGTTGACAGAAAAAATTTTTATTGATAAACTGACCGACACGAAAATTTTTGTCGAAGACTTTTACGGACGTTTGGAGGCGATTTAAATGCCGATTCAAATTCTCAATGACGCACCGTTTTATCAATATTATGAGATTATCGGGGGAAAAAAATTTATGGCGCCTTCAGCAAATCTTGAACACAGCGGGATTATCGCACGGCTCGCTTTTACGTTTTTCAATTACTTTCTAAAGCACAAAAGCGGCTATGTTTATCTCGATAACGTCGATGTTCATCTTTCCGACGAGGATATTTTTATTCCCGACTTGAGTATCGTCTTGAAGGATCGTGAACAAATTCTCGCCGGACGCAAAGCTATTTACGGTGCCCCCGATATGGTCGTTGAAGTTTTGTCGCACTCCACGCGCAAAAAAGATTTGACGATTAAGAAGGACACTTACGAGGCGCAAGGCGTGCGCGAATATTGGATTATCGACCCGCGAGCCAAAAGCGTCACGGTTTATCTTTTAAAAGACGGTAAATATTTTTTGGACGAAGTTTACACGCTTATGACGGAGGAAGATTTGAATTTGCTGGACGAGAACGAAAAAGCCGACGTCAAATATAAAGTGCCCGTTTCGATTGTGGAGGGGCTGGAGGTTCCGATTGAATTTATTTTTAGCTGGGGATATTAAAATGTTGAACGATTTGGAGCGGCGCGGGATTTTAAATTTCGTGCCGCCTAATTTTTTGCCCGTGCCCGTCCTCGTGATTGAATCGGCGGAGCTATTGGAGGGCTTGCGAGAAATTTTGCCCGCCGCGCAGATAGCCTTCATGACGGCAGAACTTTCGCCCGCAATAAAAAATTTATGCGACAAATGCCGCGCAGATTTAGTGGACGAATTGCCGCTTGCGCCGAAAGTTTTTGAGCTGATAATCGACCGGCAAGTTTTGACGACGGGCGAAAATTTTTATTCGACGCTACGCAAATTCAACTATCTGCTAAAAGATTCGGGCTTTTTGTTGACGCAATTTTATAACGTGCGCTTCGCTGGGATTTTGGAGAGATTAAAGCGCGGAAAATTCTTCAACAACGAGCAAAGACTTTGGGCGAAAGCTGACGTGGTTAAACTTTTGGACGACGCGCTTTATAAGGAGATACGCTTCATGCCCGGCGAACGCGGGAATTTTTCTGCGGCTGAATGGGAAAGTTTCGGCTTCGACAACTTCAACGACGACCTCACGACGAAAATTTGGTTGGTTAAGGCTTGCAAGTGCACCGCCGAAGTTGCCGCGCTGAAAGAAATTTTTACGCCCGAAGTCCGCGCCGATTTATCGCGGCTTTTGCACAGAATTGAGTACGATATTGACACCGAGGAGAATTTCCGCCGATTGATGGAGTTGTGCGACTGCGCGGGAATTTTCGACGATTACTTGAGCGATTTTATTAATCAAGTCGTCTTGCACGCGGTGGCGAAAAATTTTATAAAAGCACGCGCTGAAACTTTTGGGCGAATACTTGACTTAGACAGCGGAGACTGAAATAAAAAAAGCGTCGGGAGAAATCCTGACGCTTAAATTTTTTTATCGTTCAAGCCAATCGCTCATGCCCAAGTGCACGACGTATTCTTTAGCGCATTCGTAGTAATGCATGGCGGAAGTCCTTAGCGCAACAATTTCGTCGTCACGAAGGGCACGCATAATCTTTGCAGGATTGCCGAAGACCAGCGAGTTGTTCGGGATTTTTTTGTACTGCGTGATGACCGTACCCGCGCCGATGATGCAGTTGTTGCCGATTTCCGAGTAGCCCAGAATTATCGAGCCCATACCGATTAAGCAGTCGTTGCCAATGGAGCGGCAGTGGATAATCGCATTATGCCCGACCGTGACGTAGTTGCCAATCTCCGTGGGCGTGTCGCCCATAACGTGCACGGTGCAGTTGTCTTGAATGTTGGTGTAGTTGCCGATTCGCACGGGCTGAAAATCTCCGCGAACCGTGACACCGAACCATATGCTTGACCCTGCGCCAATCTCCACGTCACCAACAACAGAGGCACTCGGCGCGACGAAAACATCTTTGGCTATCTTTGGCTGCATGCCCTTATAAGGCAGAATGACAGGCTCCATTTTATCAATCCTTTCTCTACGATTTTAACTTCTTCAATTCACTCTCCAGTTCGGAGATACGCTCCGATTTTAATTTTCTTAACTCTTTCTCTAACTCAGCAATTCGGTTATTGGTTCTTAGTGTTTTAAGCTCGCGTTCAAGCTCAACGACGCGCTCGGTGGCTTCATCGGCAGATTTTTTCAATCTGTCGAATAACACCTTATCCCTATGCAAGGCGGCAAACAGTGCCGGAATCAGGACGTCATACTCGCCAAATTTTTCGCCATACTTTTCGCGTATCACCCTGTACACATCTTTTGAAGTAATTTGTCCGAAATTTTTAAAAGCATATGCGACCTTACCGACAAGAAAAGCTTCCAACAGGTAAAAATGATTTGCGGGATTTTTTTTGAAGTATTCATGGGGCTCAATCATCTCGTCAAGATTTTTCAGCCCGAACAGAAGCGGATTAATCCAAAAATTTACTGCTTGTTCTACGGTCTTTTTCGCGTGCATTATGGAATTTTTCGTGGAACGATTGATATAAACTATGTTTGGCACGCGCAACAGTTTTTTCGCACAAAGTACCAAGCCAATAGTCCAAATATCATCGTCAGAGGGGCACGTGGGCGGGAAGAAAAGTTCGTTTTCCATAATCAGGCTGCGCTTCACGAATTTACGCCATTGGATAACACTGTAACGCCATCTCATCAAATTGTTATATCGCTCGGCAATATCCTCCGAATCAAAAACCGGCTTATCGGTAAAATCTACCGGCGGACGAGAATAAATTCTAAGATTTGTGCCGTCATCGTCCACCGAATAATTTTTTTCGCAATAGACAACATCAGCTTCATAATCTTTAGCCAGCTTGTGAAGCTCTTCAAAGGCAGTCTTAGTCAGCATGTCGTCATCGTCCAAGAAAGCGATATACTCGCCGCGAGAAAGCATCAAGCCCTTATTTTTGGGAAGTGCGCCGCTACCCGTGTTTTTTTCCATGCTCGCCAATCTCAAACGCCCATCAAATTTCGGAATGTAACTTTCGACAATCTCACAACTTGAATCCGTAGAGCAATCGTCGACTACGATAACTTCAAAATCTTTAAACGTCTGAACAAGGACGCTCTCCAAGCATTCGCTGATGTATTTTTCCGCGTTGTACATAGGAATGACCAACGAAATGGCAGGAACGGTTGACTGAGGGGCAAGGGTACTAGTTAATTGTTCTTCAGACATAAAATCACTCCTTAAATTTCTTGCGTGACTTCTGCACGGGAGCCATTCAAATTACTACATTCCTTTTAATTTGTTAATTTCCTGTGTTTGCGCCTCCAACATTCCCTTGAGCCTATTAATCTCTTGTCGTTGAGCGGCTTGAATTTCTTGCATTTTGCTAATTGAATCCATATGGGGGTGCCACTTGAGTTCGATTACGACTTCTTTGCCCATTTTGACGTTGAGTTTACACTCGTAAGGTTCATTGTGCCAAACAGAAATGATTTTGTTAAGGACTTGTCTCCCGTTCACGGTGAGCGAGGTAAAATCGACCCAGTACGGTAGACGCTTTGATCTATCTTTGGGATTGCGAACGTCTACGCCCCGGAGGTTAAGGCTAATCAAGCCGTCATCGGTAGTCTTAAAGGCAACTTTAATCGCGCCGACGATTGATTCAATTACGTAGCCGCTCCCGTCCTTCTGAATCCAATCGGGGCGAGTGATTTTTGCCCCTTCGTCGCTAATGGAAAGCAGTTTAATGTCGCCGGAACCACCGGTAAGTTTAATATCCATTCTGCCGGTTAAAGCTCTGTACGCTTCCTTCACTCTGTTGATTTCCCGCGACTGGAACGCTTGCATTTCTTTCAGCTTGTCAATTCCCTTCAAGCGCGGAAGCCATTCAGTCTTAATTCTAATTTCTTGACCGGCTTTTATGGGAAAATCGTAATCATAAGGCGCGTCATGCCAAACAGGAGTAATTTTGTCAAATACCGCGCCATCATTCACGCTGAGCTTGATGAAATCAATCCAGTTTGGAATACGTTCCTTGTTGTTCTGCGGGTCGCGAACGTCCATGCCCCGCAGAGACAATTTAATTTGCCCGTCCGAGTTAGCTTTTCCGACAAGTTCCAAATCGCCGACAAAAGATTGAATCACGTAGCCCATGCCTTTTTTCATAATCCATTCGGGCTGTTTAACAGAAGCTTTTTCGTCGGAAACGCTAATCAGCTCAAACTCTGCCCCGTCAGTTTTAGAGAAAAATCTAACGTCGATTCGCCCCGTAATGAAATTTTTGACATTGTTATATGCATGTTCCAATTCGTCGAAATTCTTTTTCTGGTCATCGGCAAAGGCAAAAAAGAACGGCACCATCCAATTCGGAGAATCATTTTCTCCAGCAAGTTCGCGGTATAAAGCTTTGAAAATCTCGCGGTTTTCCATTTGCTTGCGATATTCACGCAGGTCGCTCAAAATCCAGCCAAGTTCTACCTTGAAAGCGTCATAAGAATATTCGGGATTTTCCGTTAAGAATTCGAGTTTGTTTGAAAGTTCGCGCAGAGCCTGCAACCAAGCGGAAAATGAATTCATGCGCTGAGAAATTTGCTTTGATGTGGAATGTTGCTTCCGCGTGATAGATTCGGGATTGTAGCAACGCCTAAAGTAAATTGGTTCGGGAAGCCTCAAGAAACGTTTGGCAAAACAGCGTATGTGAATATTCCAAATGCCGTCTTCGCCGGAGCGAACGCCTTCAGGGAAAGTAATTGTGTTTTCAATCAAAAAGTTTCGTCTGGTGAATAATGACCACGGAGTATGATGATGCTTGCTGTGCAAATAGTCGTGAATAGCTTTTTTTGGATCGTTCACTGTCAAAGTCGGAGTTTCTTCGACATTTTCTGCGGCTAAATCGTCTCCGTCCGCGTCCTTGATAACATTAGCATCATTGGGACGATCCATGCGGTAGTAGGAAGCCACGTAGGTGACATCGGCGTTAAATTTTTTTGCCGCTTTATAGAGCGTCTCCAGACCCGTCAGAAGTATAAAATCGTCGGCATCGGCAAAGAAAACATATTCTCCACGAGCAAAACCAAAGCCCACATTTCGCGGACGACCTGCACTGCCCGAATTTTCCGTTGTTCGTGTGAGCCGCAATCTCCCGCCGAATTTCGGAATGTAACTTTCGACGACGGCGACAGAATTATCCGTTGAGCAATCGTCCACCACGATAACTTCAAAGTATGGGAACGTTTGCATTAAAAAACTGTCTAAACATTCGCCGATATATTCTTCAGCATTGTACATCGGAATGACAACCGATATTGCAGGATATGCAAAGTGGGGGGGGTATTAATTACTTTATATCCATGCACAAAACCACTTCCTTAGAATTTTTATCTGTGCGGGAGCCATTTAAGCTCAAGCTCAATGTTTTTCCCGACGTGCGCGTTGAAATGATATTCGTAGGGTTCATTGTGCCAGACGGGCGTAATCTTGTCAAATATGGCTTCGCCGTTCACAATGAGATTAGCGACGTCAATCCAATAGGGAACGCGCTTTGATCTGTCGCTGGGATTGCGAACGTCCACGCCCCTTAGCCACAAGCGAACTTCCCCGTCCGCATCGGTCTTGAATGCAAGCTTCATCTTGCCGGCGAATGATTCAATTACGTAACCGGTGCCGCCCTTCTGAATCCAATCGGGCTGTGTCACGGCGGCTTTATCGTCGCTGACGGAAATCAGTTTAATGTTGCCGGAGCCGACGAGCTTAATATCTATTCTTGCCGTCAAAGTCCGCTGAAGTTCTTCCAGTTCTTTTTCCTTAGCCTGCAATGCGGTCATTTTCTTCTCATAATCATCGACTACGCTAAAGAAA
Organism: Selenomonadaceae bacterium; assembly: GCA_017412925.1. Taxonomy (GTDB): domain Bacteria; phylum Bacillota; class Negativicutes; order Selenomonadales; family Selenomonadaceae; genus Quinella. The sequence goes on along the minus strand of JAFPVP010000050.1, from coordinate 11,408 downwards.
AACGGTAAAGCAAAATCGAACTGGAAATTTTCTTCTATAAATTTTTGATACAAAACATTGTAAAGTTCAAGGGAAGGAATTTCTGTTCTTTCCTTGCGAGTGCGTATAAGGCAATTATTAAAAAATGGCACAATGGCTGCGCGGAGGAGTTGAGGTTCCTTTCTAAGCACTTCCATTTTGTTCGATAAGTCTTTCAAAATTTTTGTTCCAAGAGTGAATGCCTTAATGCACCTGAAAAGTTGATCTTCTGACGAAGTCTTTATCTTGGTGACGGAGTCGAAATTCTCTCGATAGTAATAAAAGGCGGCGGGAATACGTAAAAATCTTTTCGAGCAACAAAAAAGATGAACTGTCCATACAAAGTCGCCGCTCGTGATTATTTCGGGGAAAAGAATTTTATTTTCGATTAAAAGCTTGCGTCGAACAAGTTTTGACCACGGCGCATGGAAATTGCCTTGGTGACCGATTAAAAGAAGTCGCCGCAGAAGGTTAGCGGGCGCGTCAACAGTTAATGATGCCTTATCTTCAAGTTTATTCTTAAGACGTTCGCGCCTTTCGTCATCCCACCTAACGACCATTTCTTTTTGCTCGTTTAATTTATAATAAGCGGCGGTGTAGACGACATCAGCTTTATTATCCTCCGCTGCCTTGTACATTATTTCCAAAGCATTGGCGTTGACAATATAATCGTCAGAATCGGCAAAGAAAATATATTCGCCACGAGAATACATAAGCCCCAAGTTGCGCGGAATGTAGCCGCCACCACGAGAATTCTCTTTAGTTTGCGCGAGCTTCAATCGTCCGCCGAATTTCGGTGCGTAATTTTTGACAACGGCGACAGAATTATCAGTAGAGCAGTCGTCCACAACGATAACTTCAAAGTTTTGAAACGTCTGCTTCAGTACACTGTCCAGACACTCTTCGATATATTCTTCGGCGTTGTACATCGGAATGACAACCGATATTGCGGGATAATTGAACGGGTTTGTAGGTTTGTCGATTGACTGTTCTACTTGCATAGAATCACTCCTTAAAAATTTTGCGCGACCTCGAAGGCGTTTTCAATGTGGTTAATTTCTTCGACACAATCACCGCGCAGATAGACCTCCAAGATGTCGAAGCGGCAGGCGCACTCGGAAAAATTTTCGTCTTGTAGGAAGACGCCCGCCGCCTCGATAATTTTTTTCTGCTTGCGGAGATTAACTGCCTCGCTCGGTAATCCGTGGCGAATATCCGACCGCGCCTTAACCTCGACAAAAACAATCACGTCGTCAATCTGCGCGATTATGTCAATCTCCGCCGAACGTATCCGAAAATTTCTCGCGACGATTGTGTAGCCTTGCGCCTCAAGAAATTTCGCCGCGCAGTCTTCGCCGAGCTTGCCAAAAGTTTTCTGCCGGCTCACAGTTCAACGACGACTTCTTCAAGTGGGCGGCGGTCTTCATGACGCGCGGCAGGTTTAGCAGTTTCAGCAGGGTAGCCAATCGGGAAGACGGCGATTAATTCATAGTCTTGCATTTCGGGGAAAAGAGTTTGGAGTTTGGGCGCGTCGAACCAGCCGACCCAAGTTGTTCCTAAGCCCTCGTCCTGAACGGCAAGCATCAAATGCGTTGCGACGATAGCCGCGTCAATCTCCGCGAAATTTTTGTTGTCGAACGGACGATCAAACGCGCCGTCTTTTTTCGCGCCGACGACGATTGCCAAAGCCGAGCCGAACGTGTAGGGCGTCGCTTGCTTGAGCTTGTCGAAAGCTTCGGGCGATTGAATTTTCCAGAGCGTGTAGCGTTGAAGATTTTTCGCCGTGGGAGCCGCTATAGCCGCCTGCAAAATGCGTTCGATTTTTTCCGGCTCAATCGGTTTGTCCGTCAACTTCCTGCACGAATAACGCGCCTTTGCCAATTCATAAAAACTCATTTAAAAAATCTCCTCTCAAAAATTTTTTCTAACAGCTAGGAGCTAACAGCTACCGCAGGTACTCGCCGCGAATATCCTCGGTCGGTGGCGGAATGGGATAATCGCCGCTGAAGCAAGCCGTGCAAATCGGTCGCCCGCCAACCATTTCGTCAAGGCAACCAATCGGCAAGTAACCCAACGAATCCGCGCCGATAATTTTACAAATCTCCTCGACACTGCGATTGTGCGCGATGAGTTGTTCGCGGCTCGGAATGTCAATGCCGAAATAGCATGGGTGACAGAACGGCGGACTTGAAACGCGCATGTGAACTTGAGCCGCACCCGCCTCCTTGAGCATTGTGACAATTTTATTACTCGTCGTGCCGCGGACAATTGAATCGTCAATCATGACAATGCGCTTTCCGTTGACGACCTCGCGCAGGACGTTTAGCTTAACTTTAACGCTCTGCATACGGCTTGATTGTTGCGGCTTGATAAAAGTTCTGCCGACGTAAGTATTTTTTGTGAACGCAATGCCGTAGGGAATGCCTGACGCCATGGAGTAGCCGACCGCCGCCATGTTGCCGCTTTCAGGGACGCCAACGACTAAATCGGCTTCGACGGGGTGCACACGCGCCAAAAGTTTCCCCGCGATGATTCGCGATTGCGTAACGCTCATACCGTCGAAAGTTGTATCGGGGCGGCAGAAATAAATATACTCGAAGACACAACGCGCAGATTTTTCTTTGGGCAGGGCGAGCTCCATGTTGGATTCGATTCTGCCGTTGTGAAAAATCGTGACGACTTCGCCGGGTTCAATGTCGCGAATAAATTCCGCGTCAATAGTTTCCAAGGCGCATGTCTCCGAGGTAATTATGTAGGCATTGCCGAGCTTGCCTAAAACGAGCGGACGAAAACCCCACGGGTCGCGGGCACCGATTAATTTTCGCGGGCTGGCAACTACCAATGAATAGGAGCCTTGAACTTTTTTTAGGGCGCGGACAGTCGCCTCTTGCACGGAACGAGATTTGACACGTTCGCGGGCAATGTGATAGGCGATTACTTCAGTATCGATAGTCGTCTGGAAAATCGCGCCGCCCGCCGCAAGTTCGCGTCTCAAGCGTGGAGCGTTGACCAAATTGCCGTTGTGCGCGAGCATGAGCGTGCCTTTGATGTAAGCCAAGACAAGCGGCTGGGAATTTTCGGGAGTGGACGCGCCAGCCGTCGAATAGCGCACGTGACCGACGCCCAAGTTGCCGTCGAGCGTGGCGATATTTTCCGCGTTGAAAACTTCATTGACGCGCCCAAGAGCCTTGTGGCAGAAAACTTTATCGCGCCTGGTTGCCGTGTCCGTTACTGCGATTCCCGCGCTTTCTTGCCCGCGATGTTGCAAGGCGTAAAGCCCGTAGTAAATCGTCGTAGCCACGTCGCCGCCGTCTAAGTCGTACATGCCGAAAACCCCGCACGATTCTCCCGCTGAAGTCATTCCGAAATCCATTGCCGCCACCCCTTTTCAATGCGTAATGCGTAATGCGCAATGCGTAATGTTTTGAGGAAACTTTTACGCTACGCCAACTGTGATTGCTGAAAATTTGTTTGCGCGTCAATTATATTCAAGCGGCTTGCCTTTGTCAAAATTTATGGCGCGTTATCTCGGACTTAACAACTCTGTTTTGCCGTCCCGTTAATGCTGAAGCCGTTTCTGCCTTGCGCTTTAACCACATAAACCGATTTATCCGCCGCCGCAAAAACTTCCGAATAATTTTTTTCCGTGCCGTCGAAAATAGCAACGCCCACGCTCGCTGTAATATCCGAATAATTTAATTCTCGCGCTATTTTTACTATCGAACGCGCAATTTCTATCACAGTTTCCCTATCCGAAACATTCTTCAGCAGTGCTACGAATTCATCGCCGCCAAATCGCCCCGTTATGCCATTTGATTTAAAAATATCTCGAAAATTCTCCGCGAATTTCTTTAAAATTAAATCGCCGAACTGATGACCAAACGTATCATTGGCTTTTTTGAAATTATCAAGGTCTATCACGAAAAACGCCAGCAAATTTTCCTGCGTTTCATTAAGGTATTCAGAAACTTTATTCTCAAAAGTTATTTTGTTTAGAAGCCCAGTGAGATTATCCGTTTCGGCATTTCTTTTATAAAAGTCGCGCGAAGTGCTTAATTGCCGATTGATTTCTTTGATTTTTTGCAAGTCAAGTGCTACGCCGCGCAGTTTCATCAATTCCGTTACGTCGTCCATTAAAATTATTATGCCCATTGATTCGGAATTAATTTTTAAAGACGATGTGCGAATATGCAGATGTTTAATCTCCGTTCCAGTAAAATATTGAACCATTTTTTCGTATTTGTGACTTGAATCGTAAATCACTTCCAAAATCGTTTGATTAAAGTCGTCGTTCTCGCTGTATTCAAAAAAACATTCCGCAAAAGTTTTGCCGATTAATTCCGTTTCCTTTCTGCCGAGAATTTCCAATGCAGCAGGATTAACGTATAAAATGTTGCCATTGCTGACATAAATCACGCCGACTGAAATATCGCGCAAAATTTCTCTATGAATTAAAAATGTTTTGTCCGGCATTGCTATATTTTTTCCTCAAAGTCGCGTCGATTGTAACGTTGCATGACCTTAGCCAGAGACGTGACGCCGTCAACCGCGCCGACCGCCTCGACTGAACAGCTTGCCGCCGCGCAGGCAAATTTTCCGCACGCTTCCAGTTGCCAGCCTTCCGACAACGCCCATAAAAAGCCCGCCGCAAAACTATCGCCCGCGCCCGTCGTGTCTAAAACTTTTTCGACGTGGTAAGCGGGAATTTTAATCTGCGCGGACTTTGTGGCGATAATGCAGCCGTTGCCGCCGCGCTTGACGACCGCGCATTTCAGCCCGTGGTCGATCAACGCCGAAATATTTTTGTAAATGTCAGCCGCGCCCGTCAACGTCGCAAGTTCCGCCTCGTTCGGGAAAAAATAATCCGCGTAGTTCAACAGCGGAGTCAAATCGTCCAAAGTTTCGCCGTTCTTAGCTCGTGTCGCGTCGAATGCCAAAATTCGCGGCGTGGATTTTATCCGCTTGAAAATTTTTTCCGTCGCGGCAATGTCTAACAGCGGCGAAACGAACATGCTCGCCAGGCAAACAATTTCTCCCATGCCGTCGACGTGCGGGATAATATCTTCCGCCGCCAACTTCCGCAGACTGCTGCGCGGGTTCGTCAAAAAATGCCGCTCGCCTTTAGCGTCAACCAAAACGATATTGACGCCCGTCTCCAAGCCCGCTTCAACTTTCACGCAGGAAATATCCACTCCGTTTTCTGCGGCGTAGTTTAAAATTCTGCGTCCGGCGTCGTCGTCGCCGACTTTGCTAATCCATTGAACTTTTTTTCCCAGCCGCGCCAGTGCCACAGCCTCGTTAAGCGCATCGCCGCCGAAAGAAATTTTAATAAAATCCGTGGGCGTCGAACTGCGCGAAAAAATTTCCTCGTCGACCGCGCCCGCCAATATATCGACGACGCCCGCCCCGATTATCGAAATTTTCATGGTCATCGCTCCCCAAAATTTTTCTTGCAGTTTAATCGTCGCCGCCGAAAATTTCAAGCAGACGTTGTGACATTTATAACAGTGTGATAAAATTTGCAGTGGTATAATCGGAAAAATTTTTATGGGGAGGTGAGCGGCGTTGACCGGTGAAGAATTGCGCGGCGTCCCGCTCTTTAAAGATTTGTTGCCGGAGGAGATTGAACAGTTTATGAAATTCACGGGCACGACCGTTAAAAGTTATCCGCGCGGAGAAAGAGTTCTGGAGGCGTTCGCGCCCAACGCAAATATCGGCGTGATTGTCAGCGGCGAGGCTCAACTCCTTGCGCTAGACCGGCTCGGCAATGAATCGGTCGGGCACTCACTCGAAAGCGGCGCGATGTTCGGGACGGTCTCGGCTATCCTCGGCGAAGATTTAATTGCAACGAGCGTTCAGCTCACGACCGACGCAACGATTATGTGGCTGCCATATCGCGCGCTTTTAGTCGCAGGTCCCAAACTCGGACGCATGCACGGAATCGTTATGAAAAATTTGCTGGAGACTTTCAGCCGCAAAAATGTTTTGATGATGCAAAAGGTCGAACTGCTCAGCCAAAAAACTTTGCGCGAACGAATGATTTTATATCTGCTTCAACGCGAACGCCGCCAAAATTCGGAGAAAGTGCGCGTGCCGGGGCGCGTTCAACTCGCCAAAGAATTGGAGTGTAACCGTTCGGCTTTGACGCGGGAAATTTCGCAAATGCAGGCGGACGGGCTCGTCGAGTGCGGCGAACGGTGGATGCGGCTCAACAAGGATATGCTTCAGTGATTGTCTTCGACGACGTGAGCTTGAGTTTCGGGCGGCACGAACTCTTTAAAAATATTTCGCTGAATCTGCGCGGCGGCAAAGTTATTGGCGTGACGGGCGCGAACGGCGCGGGCAAATCTACCTTCCTCAAGCTCGCGGGGAAAATTATTCGTCCTGACAGCGGCGAAGTTAAACTTATCAACGACGAAAATAATTGCGCATTGCGCATTGCGCATTACGCATTGCAGTTCGCCGCCGTTGCTCCCGAAATGAAAATCTACGACAACTTGACGGCGCAGGAGAATTTATTTTTTTTCGCGAAACTCAGAGGCAAAACTTTATCCGCCGAAAAAATTTCCGAACTCGGCGAACGTGTCGGCTTAGATTTAAAAACTTTTGGCAACGTCCGCGCAGAAAATTTTTCCACGGGCATGCGGCAACGGCTGAAGTTCGCGATTCTATTGAGCGTCGACGCGGATATTTGGCTCTTAGACGAACCGACCGCCAACCTTGACGACGACGGGCGCGAAAAATTTTTCCGTGAAATTCAAGCCGCCAAGCCCGATAAAATTATTTTGCTTGCCACAAACGACCGCGCGGAGGAAAATATTTGCGATGAAATTATCAAACTCCCGCTTTGAACAAATCGCGGCTATCGTCCGAAAAGATTTTGTAATCGGCTTGCGGCGGCGGGCAACTTTCGCGGCGATGATGATGTTCGCGCTGACTGCCGTGGCGAGCTTGAGTTTATCGACGGGCGGCATTTTTGTTGAAGCAAAATTTTTAGCGGCGTTGCTGTGGGTCGTGATATTCTTCGCGGCAAGCGCGGGCATATCGGGCACCTTCGACGACGAGGCGCAAGCCGGCACTCTCCCGACGCTGAAACTTTACGCCGACGCGCAGGCAATTCTATTCGGGAAAATGATTTACGTCCTGCTGTCGCTGGTCGCGCTGACGATTTTTATCCTGCCGATATTTTTAATCCTGTTCGATGTCGCTGTCGAAAATTTTTTCCTGTTGCTCGCGACGATTTTGCTGGGGCTGATTGGAATTGCGGCGGCGGGCACGTTGACGGCGGCTCTAACGACTTCAGCGACAGTCAAGGGCGGCTTGTTCCCGATTTTGCTTTTCCCGATAACGTTGCCAATTTTCTTGCCCGCGATAAGTTTAACGGAATTATCATTCACGGGCGGCGCGTTCGATTCAAGTTCACTCGTCGTCATGGTGGCGTTCGATTTGATTTTGGTAACGGCGGCTTCGATTCTTTACGATTACTTGTGAGGATTTTCCATGAATAAAATTTTAATCTTGCTGACGCTCGCCATTTGCGCGTCGATAATTTTTTTTTTTCCGCCGATAAAAGGTCTGGGCGATTTGGCGAAAATAATTTTCTTCCACGTGCCGACGGCGTGGGTTGCGGTCATTGCGTTTTTTGCCAGCGCATTTTTCGCCGCGAAATTTTTACGGACGTTTAATTTTTCGTTCGATAAATTAAGTGCGCGAGCGGCGCGATTGGGATTTATCTTTGTGTTGCTGTCGACGATAAGCGGCGCGATTTTCAGCAAACTGACTTGGGGGGCGTATTGGAATTGGGATCCGCGACAGACGACAATTTTTGTGCTGATTCTGATTTACGGCGCGTATCTTACATTGCGGGCGGCGGTCTCCGACGAAAAAGTTCGCGCAAAAGTTTCGGCGGTCTATTCGCTGTTGAGCGTCTTGACAGTGCCGTTCCTGGTCTTCATAATCCCACGCATGTACTTTTCCCTGCACCCGTCGCCCGTGCTGAATTCGGCGGGCAAAATAGAAATGGATTCAATCGTGCTGATAGTATTAATCGCTGCGGTCGTCGACGCAACTTTAATTTTCGTTCAGTTAATGAGGAGGGAAATTTCATGAGAGCACTAAAAATTTTCGGGCTTGCGTTGCTGATGATTTTTATCGCGCAAGGAAAAACTTTTGCCGCCATGCCGGAGATTTCTGCGGGCGAAACTTACTTTGACATTTTTAGAGGCGTTTACGTCTTGAAGGGCAATGTTCACGTCGCGGCGGACAATCACGGCTTCAAGGCGATTGTCACGGCGGACGAGGCTATTGTCAGCGTCGTCAAGCAAAAGTGTTGGGCGGAGGGCAACGTCAAGCTCAAGCAGGAGAATATAACTTTCAGCTGCGAACGCGCCTATCTGCAGTGGCAAACGAAAACCGCCGAAGTCACGGGCAAAGTTAAATTTGAAAATAAAAAAAGTGTCGCGATAAATTCGGACACGGCTGTTTTTAATTGGGGCGATAAAATCGTCGACTTCTACGGCAAAGTCACGCTCAAGGCGGAGAAAAAAGTTAAGTTCGCCGACGGCGTGGAGCTTGACGGCAAAGAATATCAGCACGTTCAATATAACGTCGTCGAAAATGAAATTCTCGCGCTGGATAAAACTTTCGACGCGCCGGAAATCGTCATTCCTGAGGCGGAATAACAGACCCCAAAGATTTTATTGCGACTTCAATCATTGAATCATCTGGTTCGCGTGTTGTTAAATATTGTAGCCACAGCCCCGGCAACGTCGCCAGTTTTACGAACGAATTTTGCGAACGGGCGGAGAAGCGGATTATTTCATACGACAGCCCCGCCACGAGCGGCAACAAAATTATTCGCGACAAAATTCTCTCCCACAAGTCTGGCCAGCCGAGGAACGCGAAGACAAAAATACTCACGAGCATGACGATTAACAGAAAAGCAGTTCCGCACCTGGGATGTAGGCGCGGAAATTTTTTTACGTTCTCGACGGTCAGCGGCAAATCCGCCTCGTAGCAGAAAATTGTTTTGTGCTCCGCGCCGTGATATTGGAAGACGCGCTGAATATCTTTCATGCGGGAAATTGCGAACAGATACGCCAGAAAAATTATCAGCCGCAAAAATCCCTCCGCCAAATTTAAAAGTATCGGGTCGTCGGTCAGCGTGCGGAAAAATTTCGCGGCAAAAGTCGGTATCGCCAAGAACAGCACGCACGCCAGCGCGATTGCCAAAATTATCGTACCGATTAATTCGCGGTCTGAAAGTTGCTCGTCCTCCTCGCCCGCCGCCTGCGCCGAAAATGATAGCGACTTCATGCCCAAAATTAAAGATTCAAACAAACTGACCGCGCCGCGCAGGAGTGGTAATTTTAAAATCGGGTAGCGGTCGGCTATCGAACTTACTGGCTTGACTTGCACGTTGATGTTGCCGCTGGGCTCGCGCACAGCTGTCGCCACCTTGCCGAAGCCGCGCATCATCACGCCTTCGATAACCGCTTGCCCACCGACGATTGGTTTGTCCATAAAAGTTCCTCCGATAAATTTAAGACGCGGCAACCAGCTGAAAGTTTCGAGCGATTAACCGCGCTCGCTGTTTGTCAACTTTTCAAAAGTTGCCGCGCTAACTGTTTGGTTACTTTTTAAAAGTTGCCGCCGACGATTGGCTTGTCCATAAAATTTCTCCTTCAAAACAAAACAGCAGGGCGACCGTTCACCCTGCCTGAAATTTTTCGCTCAAGATTTTTTGTAGCGTCTGTTGAACTTTTCAATGCGACCGCCCGCTTTAACATCGCGCTGACGCCCCGTGAAAAACGGATGGCATTTCGAGCAAACGTCCACGCGCAATTCTTTTTTCGTGGAGCCGGTTTTAAAAGTATTGCCGCAACCGCAAGTAACAGTAGCTTCAAAGTATTGCGGATGAATTTTTTCTTTCATGCTTGACACCCCCCAAATACAGTTGACGCAAAAACCGCGCAGGGTGTATTATACGCGCTGTGAATTTTTATTGCAAGTTTTTTTATTGACAGAGAACAAAGGAGAATTTCTCATATGGCAATCGAAAGTTATCATTGCAGTATGTGCGGGCGGCGCGTCAAAATTCAAAGCCGCTCCGATATGCCCGTCCTCGACCCAAATACGGGCTTCGGCATTTGCAAAAGTTGTATCAAGAATATTTACGAATTCATACAGGAAGACGAGAACCGCAACTCCCGCGCCAACAAAAAAAGTTTTAACAATGTGCTCGGCGAACTTCTGGCTAAGAACAAACCGCACGTCATCAAAGAATATCTCGACGAATTTATAGTTTTGCAGGAGCGCGCGAAAAAAATTCTCTCCGTGGCGGCTTATAATCACTACAAGCGCATGAAGTACGACTTGGACAATCGCGGCGGCGACGAGGAAATTGACAAATCGAACGTGATAATCATGGGACCGACTGGTTGCGGCAAGACCGCCATGCTCAATCACCTGTCGAAACTTTTGGATATTCCCTTCGCCGTGACGGACGCCTCAAGTTTGACGGAGGCTGGTTTCGTCGGCGCGGACGTGGAAGTTGCCGTGCGCAATCTTTACTACGCGGCGGGCAGGAACATTGAAAAGACCGAGCACGGAATTATTTATCTGGACGAATTCGACAAGATAGCGCGCAAATCTGGCGCGAACAACTCGATAACCGCTGACCCTGGGCACGAGGGCGTTCAGCAGGGTTTGTTGAAAATGTTGGAGGGTAGCGTCGTCGAATTCACGGAGCGCGGGCAACGCAAGCACCCCGAAGCTCCCACGATTAAAGTCGACACGAAAAATATTTTGTTTATCGTCGGCGGCGCGTTCGTCGGCATAGAAAAAATCATCGAAAAGCGCGTTCGCAAGGGCGACAGCAATATCGGCTTCGGCTCCGAAATTCCTTCCAAGGAGGACACCGATAAAAAATTCAACGAGCTGATTCACCAGGTGCGCCCCGAAGATTTGATGAAGTACGGAATTATTCCGGAGATAATCGGACGGTTGCCGGTTATCTGCACGCTGGAAACGCTCGACGAAGACGCCTTGCTCCGAATTTTGACCGAGCCGAAAAACGCGCCCGTCAAACAATACGAAAAACTTTTGGCGATGGATAACGTCAAGCTGGAGTTTGAGGAGGCGGCACTGCGGCAAGTCGCCAAAATGGCAATCGAACGCAAAACGGGCGCACGTTCGCTCAAGGGAATTATCGAAGACGTGATGCTCGACGTGATGTTTGAAATCCCCAAGACCGAAGAGCCGCGCCGCGTCGTCATAACCGAGGCTTGCATAAAGGGCGAGGAGCGTCCGCAAATTTTCCCGCTCGAAGAAAATCTTTCCGCGTAGGGAGGCTTTAACTTGAAAAATTTCGTCAAACTTATTCAGCAGGT
>JAFPVP010000049.1 GCA_017412925.1 Selenomonadaceae bacterium | reverse complement strand
GGAATTTCTTTCGGGCGAACAAATTTTATCGGACAAAAAATAATCGACCGCATTTAAGCCCGTCGACGCCGTGTAGCCGAGTGCGCAAATTTGAACAGGCGCGGGCTTGTGCGCCAGAATCGGCAGGCAGCTGTCTTGCGAATGCCCCGACAAGTCAACCAGAATGTCCACGTTGTCACCGTCGATTAGCCGCGCCGCCGTCAACGGTTCCTTGCCGATTAAATCGCGCCAGCCGACTTTCAACGCCTTAAGTTTCTCCGTGACGAAATCTTTTTTGCCCGTCGAGTAGCACGTCACGGAAAAATTTTCCGCGTCATAATTTTCAAGGAGCGGCAACAAAAAATTCACCAAAGCGTGTTCGCGGAAGTCGGGCGAGATGTAGCCGATGTGAAGTTTTTTATCCGCGTCGAAATTTTTTCTGTCGTGCGTGAACGGCACAACCCGCGCAAAGAACGAATTGTATTGCCGCGCCAATTCCTTTGCCTGATTCGGCGGCACGTCCCGATAATTTTTTAAGAACAGATGTTTGGAATAAAGTTCCGCCGCCTGGTCTACACGGTCGGTTAAAGTGCTCGCCTCCAGAAGATTTGCCGCCGCCCGCGCAGGTTCGCCCGCCAAATAAAAACTGTTCGAGCTCCAGCCCAACGCCTTGAACAGAATCGATTGCGCGATGAAAATTTTTTTCTCCAGCTGCTTTTGAAGTTCCTCGTCGGCGGGAGTTTTTTCGCGGCGTTTGAATTTGAATTGGCGGTTTAAGTCGTTGGAGCGCGTCTGCAAAGTTTTAATCTCGGCGTGCGCATCGGCAATCACCGCGTCGAAAATTTTTAGCTGTTCGCCGAGCTTTAAGTTTTTGATTGCCACACCGCCAATCACCAGCCGCCCGCGCAGATGATTCGCTTCGACGGAGAGCGCGTACTCCGCCAAAGACTCCGCCTCCTCCACGTTGCCCAAATACAGTGACGACTCCGCCATTATCGCCAAACCTTCCGCCGAATTTTTATCCAGCTCAAAAATTTCCCGTGCGGCGGTGCGCATGGATTTTGGGTCGCCGCTCGCAGAAAATTTTTCCGCCAACGTCACCCAATCCAAAATTTTTTCGTCCATGTAACTCCTCCTACACGATAAATTTTTTCAATCATAATAAACCAAACGAGCCGAATTGACAATAAAATAATTTTTGCTTTATAATCGACAAAAACCAAAGGAGTGTACGACATGAATCAACGAGGCTTCGCGACGCTGGAAGTAATTTTAATGGTCATGGTTATCGGGATATTGGCGTCGATAGCCGTGCCGCGTTTCACGAACGTAACCGCCGCCGCTAACACCGCAAAAATTCAAGCGGATCTGTCGACGATTGAAACGGCTGTTGCTATTTACAAAATGGAGTACGGCGAAGATAAAACACCGGACTTTACAGCCTTAAAAAATGCCGGATATTTGCAAGCCAAGCCCCAAGCTCCTTCCGGTTCCGCTTATATGCAAAAGGGAGAAAGTGCAAATACTTCGACAGTAGAATCTATCAGTGCCACTGCGGACTACACCATAACTTACGACAGCACGACCAAAGCGGCAGAAGTAAAATTCGACGGTCTGACGGCTGACAAATTTTATCTTCCGAAAAAAACGACTCCTAGCGGCGAATGACGGAAAAAATTTTATTGGCGCGGCGCGATTGTGTTGACGCGAAAAAAATTTCTTGATACAATACGGCGCAAGGGAGAAAAATTTTTTTCCGAAGCGTTTAACGTTTTGTGAGTAATTGACGATAAAATTTTAAACAGACAATGAACGACGACGACTGTAGCGACTCGTTACGCGTGCGAGGCGCAGAGCCCGGCGACGGTCGGGCAGGCAGCAAGTCACGTTTGTTTGGCGGCGGAAAGGAAACCGTCGACTAAGGAAAATTTTTCTAGGAAAGATCAAGGAGGAAATGACCATGGCAATGGTAGTAAAGAACAACATGAGTGCAGTCCGCACTCTTAACACCCTCAATGCTAACACCAGCGCGTTGCAGAAGAGCTTGGCAAAAGTTTCCAGCGGCATGAAGATCAACAGCGCGCAGGACGACGCTTCGGGGTATGCGATTTCTGAGCGTATGCGCGTGCGCATTCGTTCGCTCGACCAAGCTAACCAGAACACGCAGAACGACTCCAGCTTGATGAAGACCGCAGAAGGCGCAGTCGGCAACACCGTCGAAATTCTCCGTGCTCTCAAGGAAAAGGCAATCAACGCCGCCAACGACTCGAACACCGACGAAGATCGCCAGACCATTCAAAAGGAAATCAACCAGTTCATCGACCAGATCGACGACAACGCCCTCGTGCAGTTCAACGGCAAATACCTCATCGACGGCTCGAAGAACAACGCCAGCGAAAGTGCGCAGACCATCCTGCTCAACCAGAGCTTGGATAAGTCTACTGGCACCGACAGTGCTTTGACGACCCTGAAAAACCGCGCGGGCGATTCCCTCAACATCGCCTCGACTGACAAATACCAGATCTCTTGGGTTCAGAACGGCGTCATCACCACGACGAGCGGTCAGGTTGGTTCGAAGGCTCTGTCCCAACTCTTGAACATCAAGGAAAATGGCGAGGATGTCGCCGGTCTCCAGGCGGTAAAGAGCGACGGTGTTGTCCAAGTTTTGGGCGCAAAGGACTTCTTCGCCACGACCCATACTGAGACTCTGACCGCCACAGACAATGAGGACAACCATACTTACAGTTACACTTACAATGGGACTTATTCCACAACTGCTACAACCACAGGTACAGCCGCACTTACCAAATCAACTTGGTCAACTGATCTTAGAGGTGGTAAAGCTAACTCCGTTGGCACTGAGTCGATAGTTAGCTGGGATTATGCTGCACAACCGGGAGACGGCAAAGACAAGTTCAACAAGCTCGTTTACACGCCGGATAAGACTGAAGGCTTGGCAGTGTCGGCAGCAAATTTTGGCGTCGAAGGTCAGCTTTCCGGTCTCACGATCAGCATTCTCGACCAAGACGGCAACGTCAAGAAGGCTGCTAACGCGGCTCTCGACCAGTTCAAGCAGTACCAGCGCGCAGAAAACAAGACTGGCGATATGTCGCTGAACTTCCACATCGGCTCCGAAGCTAACGTGGCTATCAAGGTCGGCTTGAGTGACATGCGCTCGCAGGCTCTCGGCTTGAAGGGCTCCGACGGCACCAGAATCGACGTCTACACCAAAGAACACGCCAACGCGGCTATCAACGTCATCGAAAACGCGCTGACCAAAGCTCTCGACCAGCAGACGACAATCGGCGCAGTTGAAGCACGTCTCGAATACACCAGCACGAACCTCACCACCTC
>JAFPVP010000004.1 GCA_017412925.1 Selenomonadaceae bacterium | reverse complement strand
TAGGAAGAGCGCGGCGATTTGTTCGTAGCCGTTCTTCTTAGCGACGCCAGCAAAGTAAGTGTATTTGTTTCGCGCTTGAGATTCGCCCGCGAACGCCTCCAAAAGATTTTTCTCGGTCTTAGTGCCCGCGTATTTATTTTTCTGCGGAGCAGCGGGAGCTTCAACGACCTTTTCAAAATCGGTGGAGGGGTGCTTGCACAGCGGACAAATTGCGGGCGGTTCGTCGCCTTCGTGAACGTAGCCGCAAATCCTGCAGACCCATTTAGTTTTGCCCGTAGCTTTGACGGCGGGTTTGGGCTTAATGTGCGCCTGATAGAAATTGTAAGTCGTCGACGGAACGGCGGAAAGTTTTTCCATGTCGACGACTTCCGCGATAAAGATTGAATGCGTGTCAAGTTCGACTTGCTGAATGACGTTCGCGCTGATGAAAGAGTTGGTGCCCTCGGTTATGGCAAGCGTGCCGTTGACGGTGCGCTGAACTTTGTCGAAGTCCGCGAATTTGTCGACGTTCTTGCCGCTCTGGAAGCCGAAGTGTTTAAACAAATCGAAAGTTGCCGCCTCGGAGATAATCGAGACGGTGAATTTTTTTGTCTTGGCGATTATGTCGTGCGTGTAGTTCGACTTGTTCACGGCGATAGAAATTCTGTCCTTAGTGATTGGCGCGGCAGTCACTTGCGTCACGGTGTTGATAATGCAAGCGTTGTCCTTCGTGCCGTCGTTCGCGCTCAGGACGAAAAGCCCGTATTGAACGTTGAATAAAACTTTGCTGTCCATTAAAGTCACCTCTTATAAAACGTTTTGCATACGCAAGCAGATTTTATCAGACGTCGAACGAATTGTAAATAAAAATTCGCCCCGACCGTAGTCGAGGCGTTTTGAAGAGTTCAAATTTTACTGCGAGATTTTTTTAAGATTATTGGTAGCATTTTCGTGTTTCGGGTCAATCTCAAGGGCTTTCTTGAAGTAGGCAACTGCTTTATCATTGTCGCCGGTTTTGAAAGAGAGAACGCCGAGATTGTTGTAGGCGTCAGCATAATTCGGATCGAGTTCAATCGCTTTGTTGAGGTCGGCAAGGGCTTTATCAAATTCGCCGAGTTCGGAGTAAACTTGTCCGCGATTACTGTACGGCATGGCAACTTCCGGAGCCAATTTTATCGCTTGGCTGAAGTCTTTGATTGCCTCGTTTAAGTTGCCTTTGCTAATGTAAGCCACACCGCGCGAGTTGTAAGCGTCGGCGAATTCGTTATCCATTTCGATAGCCGCAGTGTAATTTTTTATCGCCTCATCGAATTTTCCCGCGTCGAAATTTTTATCGCCCTCTGCCATTAATTCATTAATTTGATCCGTCGAGAAGGAAACCGTTGCTTCATTTTTGACTGACGTTTCGGCGGAGCACCCTGAAAAAATTACCGCGATATAAAGAGCCATCACAGTTATTAAAATCTTTTTCATTTCGCATACCTCTAAAGTTCTTTTAAATCTTATACGCCAGTTAAAAAGTTTTGTTACACGCTTAGGTTTATAAAATTTTCGACAGGAAAGCGCGCGTGCGCTCCTCTTTTGGGTTCTCGAAAACTTCTTTAGGCTTGCCCTGCTCGACGATATAGCCGCCGTCGACAAAAAGCAATCGCGTGCCGACTTCGCGGGCGAAACCCATTTCGTGCGTCACGATAATCATAGTCATGCCACTTTCCGCCAGCCGTTGCATAACGTCCAAAACTTCGCCGACCATTTCCGGGTCAAGTGCGCTGGTTGGTTCGTCGAAGAGCATAACTTTGGGATTCATGGCGAGGGCGCGGGCAATTGCAACGCGCTGCTGTTGTCCGCCGGAAAGTTGGTTGGGATAAGCGTCCGCTTTGTCGCCCAAACCTACGCGGTCAAGCAATTCCTGCGCGGTCTGTTCGGCACGGGATTTATCCATCTTGCGAACTTTGAGCGGCGCGAGCGTTATATTTTGCAAAACTGTCATGTGCGGAAAAAGATTGAACCGCTGAAAAACCATTCCGACTTCCTCGCGGACTTTGTTGATGTTGGCGTCGCTGTCAAGTGGGATTCCGTCAACTGTGATTGTGCCGCCGGTTGGCTCCTCCAAAAAATTTATGCAACGTAGAAGCGTCGACTTGCCCGAACCGCTCGGACCGATTATAACGACGACTTCGCGCTCGTCGATGTGCAAATCAATGCCCTTTAGAACGTCTAGGTCTCCAAAAGATTTCTTTAAGTCTTTAATCTCAATCATAACTCAATTCCTAACAACTAAAAATTAATCAACCGCTCAAGTTGCCGACATTGTTGACCGACTTATCAAGCATGTTGTCCTGCGTCTGAACGGCTTTTGCGTTCGCCTCGTAAAGTCGCTGGTTGTGAATCAGCTCGACCATCTCATAAACAATCGCCGTGTTTGATTTTTCCAGCGCACCTTGAATCAATTCGCCAGAGGCGGGGCGCGGTTGAGCGTCGGGATTCATAAGGCGCGGGCGCAAGTCGGGATTGACACCGGCAATCGGCGGCGGGTTACCCGCGTTGTCGTTGACGGTGTAATAAAGATTGTCGCCTTGTTTTTGTGAGGCAAGCCTATCGCCGAACTCCACGAACTGAATTTGCGCGAGCGGCTGAGTGACATTCATATTGCCGATAGCCTCCCAGAGATTTGTTATCGGATTAAGGCGCAATTCGGTACCTGGCACGGAAATTATTCCATTGCCTTGAATCGTGACGGCAGAATCAGCGATATTGCTCGGAATGCGAATCGGATTGCCCTGATTGTCAAGAAGATTGTAGCCGCGAATATCCTGCAGGTAGCCTTGAGAGTTCTTGAAAAAAGCTCCGTTGCGGCTGTAGCGGATGCCGTCGGGCGTTTGGAGCGCAAAGAAACCGTCGCCGACAATCGCCAAGTCGTAGGTGTTGCCCGTCGATTCAAGTGCGCCCTGCTGATAATCAACGGCAATCTCGTCGATATAATCGCCCAAGCCGAGCTGCCCGATATTCGGCGTGTAAAACGGGTCGGCATTGAAGCCTTTAATCTGCGTGATGTCCTCCTTAGAGGTGCCGAGTTCCGCCAGCGTGTTAAAAGGTGCGCCGTCGACGCCGAGCACGCCTCCGTTGTCGAAATCGTTGACGCGCCGAATCAGCATGTTGTGAAATTCTTTGTGAACGGTTATATCTTTTTTATAGCCGGTCGTGTCGGCGTTGGCGATGTTATGCGCGATTGTGTCGGTGCGTTTCATCTCGCTAATCATGCCCGTCGCCGCCGTGTAAAGTCCGCGCCACATTTATCTATCACTTCCTCCGTTGTTTATAAAAAGGATTTTAAAGCTTTGCACAGAATTTTTCAAGGAAATATTTTTAGCGGGGTGATTAACGTGGCTGACGAGCGATTGATAGTTGCGCTGGACTTCCACACCATGGACGATGTAAAAAAATTAGTCGACGAACTCGGCGACAGCGTGAATTTTTACAAAGTCGGCATGGAACTTTTTTATTCTGTAGGCGCGGACGTCGTCGAGTGGCTCAAGTCTCAAGACAAAAAAATTTTTCTGGATTTAAAGCTCCACGACATACCAAACACGGTGGCGGGCGGTTTGTGCTCTTTGATGAATTTGGGCGCGAATATTTTAAACGTGCATGCGTCGGGCGGCTTCACCATGATGAAAACGGCGGCGGAGGCTTTGCACAAAGAATCCGAACTGCGCGGCGTCGAATGCCCAAAGTTGATAGCTATAACCGTTCTTACGAGCATAAATCAGGCGGAATGGTGCGGCGCGTTGAAAATTTCGGAGCAAGTCGTCGAGTTCGCAAAGCTGGCACAATCTGCAGGGCTTGACGGAGTAGTTGCCTCACCGCAGGAGGCAAAATTGATTCGCGAGGCTTGCGGAGAAAAATTTTTAATCGTGACGCCTGGAATCAGACCGGCCGGAGCTGACATTAACGACCAGCAAAGAATTTCGACACCGGCGGTGGCACTTCAGAACGGCGCGACGCATTTAGTTATCGGGCGTCCAATTCGGGCGGCAAAAAATCCTCGTGAGGCGGCAGAAAAAATTTTAGCGGAAATGGCAGGGATTTAATCATGACGGAAAAGGAAGTTTACGATTTACTGGTTGAAACTGGCGCGATTATGAACGGGCATTTTAAATTGACGTCGGGATTGCACAGCCCGCACTACGTCGAAAAATTTAACGTCCTTCAGCACCCCGCAATGACGGAGAAACTGTGCAAGGCTATGGCGGAAAATTTTAAGGACGCGCAGATTGAAACGGTTGTTGGACCTGTGACGGGCGGAATAATTTTGGCGCACGAAACCGGCAAGGCTCTTGGCACGCGAGCGATTTTTACCGAGCGCGTCGACGGCGTGATGACTTTCCGCAGAGGTTTTACGCTTCACGAAGGCGAGCGCGTCTTGATTGTCGAGGATATTGTCACGACGGGCGGCTCAATCCGCGAGGTTATCGACGTGGTTAAGCAATTCGGCGGCGTGCCCGTGGCGGTGAGTATGTTGGTCGACAGGTCGGGCGGCAAAGTTAATTTCGGCGACGTTCCGAGTTACGCGCTCCTCCACATGGACGTTGAAACTTACAAGCCCGAAGATTGCCCGCTGTGCAAGGAAGGCGTTCCGTTGACCAAACGCGGCTCCACAGGTAAAAAGTAAATGCTCAAAACTTTGACGGTGGAGAACTTCGCGATTATTGAAAATATCACGGTCGAATTCGGCGGCGGCTTAAATATTTTGACGGGCGAGACGGGCGCGGGCAAGTCTATTCTGATTGAAGCACTCGGCGCGATTCTCGGCAACAAAATCGGCGCGGGCAAAATTCGCAAGGGCGCAGATTTTTTGCGTGTCGAGGCAAATTTTTCCGACGGCTTAAAAATTACGCGCAAAGTTTCGCGCACGGGCAAGAATTCAATCGCGGCGGACGGCAAGCCCATAACTTTGGCGGCGTTGAAAAAAATTTGTGCGCCTCTCGTCGACATGCACGGGCAAAATCAAAACTTGGAGATTCTGCGCGAGGAAAATATTTACAAGCTGATTGACGACGAAAAGATTTTATCCGAGCTTGAAAATTTTCAGCAAGTTTATCGTGCATTGAATTCAAAGGTTCGTGAGCTGGAGAAAAAAATATCTGCGCGGGCGGAAAATCTTCAGCGGCTGGAGTTTTTGCGTTGGCAGGAGAAAGAAATTTCAGCGGCGCGGCTCAAGCCGAACGAGGACGAGAAAATCGACGCGGAGATAAAAAAACTTTCGCACGCGGAGAAAATCGCCGAACACGTTCAAGAGTCCGCGCAGATTTTAAACGACGGCGACGCGGATATTTTGACGGCGTTGGCTCGCGTGGAAAAAAATTTGGACGATGTGGCGCGTTATGACGACAAGTTGAATTCGGCGCGGAAACTTTTGGAGGAGGCGGAAATTAATCTGCGCGAGGCTTACGAGGAAATTCGCAACTACGGCGGCGAGCTGGACTTTTCTCCCGAACGATTGGACAAACTTAATGCGCGGGCGGACGTGATTTTTAAGCTTAAGCAGAAATACGGCGCGTCGGTCAACGAAATTTTGGTGCGGCTGGAAAAAATTCGCGCTGACATTGCGGCGGTCGAGAATTTTGATTCAGACGTCGAAGATTTAAAGCGGGAAGTCTCCGAACTTGAGCGCGATACAAAAATTCAAGCGGAAAAACTTTTGGAACTGCGGCGGGCGGCGGCGAAACTTTTAAGCGCGAAGATTGAAACGGAAATTCAACGGCTGGGCATGGCGCGGGCGCAATTTGAAATCGTCGTCGAACCAACAGAAAAATTTTCCAAAAACGGCGGCGACACGGCGGATATTTTATTTTGCGCGAACGTCGGCGAAGAAAAATTATCGCTGTCGAAAGTCGTATCGGGCGGCGAATTGTCGCGGGTCTCGCTGGCGATAAAAACAATTTCGGCTTGGCAAACGGCGGCAACTATGGTTTTCGACGAGATAGACACGGGGCTTGGCGGCATCACAGCGCGGACGGTCGCGGAAGCTATCGCAAAAATTTCGCGCGGGCGGCAAGTCCTTTGCATAACTCACCTGCCGCAAATCGCAAGCATGGCGGACATTCATCTGCAAATAAATAAATCGGAAATCGACGGGCGGACGATAACAAAAGTCAAACGCCTGGACGACGAGGAGCGCGTCAAAGAAATTGCGCGCATGGCGTCGGGCGAAGAATCAGCCGCCTCAATAAAAAATGCCCGCGAAATGATTTCGTCGGCAAAGAAGCTGTTAGCTGTTAGCTGTTA
This sequence comes from Selenomonadaceae bacterium, assembly GCA_017412925.1. Classification (GTDB taxonomy): domain Bacteria; phylum Bacillota; class Negativicutes; order Selenomonadales; family Selenomonadaceae; genus Quinella. The sequence goes on along the minus strand of JAFPVP010000004.1, from coordinate 8,956 downwards.
GTTTTTCCATTACGCATTGCGCCTTGCGCATTACGCATTGAAATTTTTCACTTGCCCGCGCAGAGTCGCTTTTGCTCATCTCGTCGAGTACGCGCTGAAGTTTTTCTAAACGTTGCGCCAAAAATTTTTTCAGTAGCGGCGACGATTCACGCTTAAAAATTTTTTCGGGCGGATTTTTCTCCGCACAGATAATTTCGTAAATAATTCCCGCCGATTCGGCAAGGTCTTCGTCGGCGATAATCCAATTATTATCCGTGAGCCACTCGCGGATTTTTTTTGTGGCGTTCATCGGCTGAAGAATTATTTGCCGCGCTCCTTGAACGACTTCGGGCGCGTTGTCTAGAATTTTTACAATCAACGCGCCGCCCATGCCCGCAACGCAAATCGTATCGACTTCGCCCGCCGATAAAATTTTCAAGCCGTCGCCGAGCCGCGCCTCAATGCCCGCCACGCCCGAAATATTTTTCCGCAAAGCTTCAAACGGGTGAAGATTTTTTTCCGTGGCGATAACTTTGCTTGCCCGCCCGCTTTTAATCAGCTCAATCGACAAATATCCGTGGTCGGCTCCGATGTCGGCGACGCGACTGCCCGCGCGGACGAAATTCATAACGCTTTTTATCCTTGAATCAATCATCAGATTCCCTCCGCTTAAAAATTATCATCTAAATTTTGCGGCGTCAAGCTTAAAGGAAATGACGCGACGACCGCGAATTTTATTAGCAGAAAATTTTCGGAAAGGATTTTCCATGGGACACAGATTAACTCCGCTGACTTTGTGGGCATTGTCGTTCGGCTGTTGCATAGGCTGGGGCTCGTTCATCATGCCCGGCACAAATTTTTTGCCGACGGCGGGCACGCTCGGCACCACGCTTGCAATTTTATTCGGCGCGGGCGTCATGATTCTTATCGCCTACAATTATCATTTCGTCATGCAAAGGAACTCGCGCGCGGGCGGCGTCGTCACCTTCACAAAAGAAATTTTCGGCTGGGATCACGCTTTTTTCTGCGCGGGCTTTCTGTGGCTTGCCTATATCTCGTTGCTTTGGGCTAACGCGACCGCCGTCACATTGATGGGCAGAAATTTAATCGGCGACACCTTGCAAGTCGGTTTCCAATACACTTTCGCGGGCTATGAAGTTTTCGGCGGCGAAGTTCTTTTTACGTTGTTCCTGCTTTGGATTTTCGGCGTACTCTTTGCGCGTGTGCGTTCGCTGGCTCGGTTCTTGATAAAATTTGCCGCGATTATATTGCTCCTCGGCGTGCTGTTCTGTTTTTTCTCGGCGATTAACACTTCAAGCGAGCCGATTAATTTTTATTTCGCCAAGGAGACACCGATTTGGAAACAAATTTTAATGATAGTCGCGCTGATTCCGTGGGCGTTCGTCGGCTTTGAGACGATTTCGCAATACACGAACGAATTCAAAGTCGACATACAAAAAACTTTCCCGATAATGGTTGCGGCGATAATCTGCGCGGCGGTCGTTTATATTTTGATGACAATCCTCGCCACGGCGAATTTTCCGGAGCAATTTAAAAATTCGGCGGCGTATCTGTCGAGTTTGCAGGAGTTGACGGGGCTGGAGAATGTGCCGACCTTCTACGTGATTTCACAGGCGAACGGGCTTACAATTTTGGGCGTGATAATTTTCTCCGCGCTGACGACGAGTTTGCTCGGCTACTATCGCGCCGTCGGGAATTTGACGCAGACATTTGCGAAGGCGAATCTTTTGCCGCAATGGCTTTCCTCAAGACGCCACGCCGCAATTTTTATTTTTGCCGTGTCGATTTTGATTCCGTTTTTCGGGCGGACGGTTCTCGGCTGGCTGACGGATATTTCAACGATTGGCGCAATCATCGCTTACGGCTACACTTCCGCCTGTGCCTTTGTAATTGCCCGCCGCGAAAATATTTTCTCCGCCAAAATAACGGGCGGGCTGGGCGTGCTCTGCGCCATTTTATTTACCTTCTTCCTGCTGATTCCAAACCTCTGGTCAATCAACGTGCTCGCGCAAGAATCGTATCTGATTCTGGCATTTTGGGGAATAATCGGCTTCGCGTACTTCAACGTGTTGTTCAAGCGCGACGTGAAACGTTTCGGGAATTCGCCGCTGGTCTGGCTGATAATGTTCTTCCTGGTATTTTTCTCGTCGTTTATGTGGATGCGCGAGAAGATGCACGACGAATTAATTTTCTTCATACAGGACATGAGCAGATTTTACGCGGAGAACAAATTTGCGCCGCGCTTCGCCTACACGAATACACAGATTTTAAAAATGCGCGAGCTCTTGCTGAAAAACACGATGATTTCGCTGATATTCACGCTGGTCGCACTGGGCTTTTTATTTGCGATACAGCTGCGGATAAAGCGCAAAGAAATGGTCGCGCTGGAAGAACAAAAACGCCGGGCGGAGGAAAGTTCGCGGGCGAAGACAACTTTCCTATCGAACATGAGCCACGACATACGCACGCCCATGAACGCGATTATCGGCTACACGACGCTTGCTAAACGCGACGGCACAACTTTTGACGAGCTGAAATCTTTTCTGGAGAAAATCGACGTTTCGGGCAAGCACCTGCTCGATTTGATCAACGATATTCTGGAAATGAGCCGAATTGAAAGCGGGCGCATGGAGCTGGAGCTTGGCGACGTTGACATAAAAAATAATTTGCTCGACTTGAAGACGATGTTTCAAACGCAAATGGAGGCAAAGGGCATTGAGTTCACCGTCGACGCGGAAAAAGTTCGCAACCGCTGGGTGAGCTGTGATAAAAATCGTTGGAACAGAATTTTGCTGAATCTCGTCGGCAACGCTTACAAGTTCACGCCGAGCGGCAAGAGCGTCGCCGTCACATTAATCGAACTTGACGACGGACAATTTGAGTTGCACGTCAAGGACACGGGCATTGGCATGTCGGAGGAGTTCGCGAAGAAAATTTTTGAGGCGTTTGAACGCGAGCGCACCTCGACTGTCAGCGGCATACAAGGCACGGGCTTGGGCACGGCGATAACTAAAAGCATTGTCGATTTGATGGGCGGCACGATTGATGTTGTGACGCAAAAGGGCATGGGCACAGAATTTATCGTGCGCGTCTCGTTTAAAATCGTGGAAAATCCGCCGCAAATAATCGAACAGCCCGCGCAGGTTGAAGAAGATTTGACGGAAGATATATCCTCTGCTAAAATTTTGCTGGTCGACGACATTGAAGTTAATCGCGAAATTGCGATTATGATGTTGAGCCAATTCGATTTTGAAATTGATACGGCAGTTGACGGCAAGGACGCAGTCGAAAAGGCGGCAAAAAAATCTTACGACTTGATTTTAATGGACGTGCAAATGCCCGTCATGAACGGCTACGAGGCGGCGCAAGAAATAAAAAAATCGGGCGACCGCGTGCCGATAATCGCAATGACGGCGAACGCACTGCCCGAAGACATAAAACGGGCGCAAGAGGCGGGCATGGCTGACCACATTGCCAAGCCGCTCGACTTGCCAAAAATGATGGAGACGATTAATCGCGTCCTAAATAATTTTAAGGAGCTGAGATAATTGGCTGAGCTTCAGTATTTAATTGTTATCGTGATAATTCTGGCGTTGGTGTTTGATTTTATTAACGGCTTCCACGACACCGCCAACGCCATAGCAACCTCTGTAAGTACCCGCGCCCTCCAACCGAATCACGCGACGATGATGGCGGCGGGTTTAAATTTTGTCGGGGCAATGGTTTCGACGGGCGTCGCAAAAACTATCGGCGGTGATATTGTCAGTTCGCCGAATTTAATTGACGAGAAAGTAATAATCGCCGCGCTTATCGGCGCAATCACGTGGAATTTGCTGACGTGGTGGATAGGTCTGCCGTCGAGTTCGTCACATGCGCTGATTGGCGGCTTAATCGGTGCGGTTCTAATTTCCGTCGGCGTCGAAGGGCTGAATTTGTACGGCGTAGGAAAAATTATCATCGCGCTAATCGCCTCGCCGGCTATCGCCTTCCTCACGGGAATAGTCATCATGAACATAATCTTCCGCGTCTTTGAAAATTTTTCACCGCACGTCCTCAACGACAAATTCCGCAAGCTGCAAGTCGTTTCTGCGGCAATGATTGCTTTCTCGAACGGCTCGAACGACGCGCAAAAATCCATGGGCATAATCACGCTGGCACTTTTTAGCGGCGGTTTTATCAGCGAATTTGAAGTTCCAACTTATGTAAAAGTCCTCTGCGCGGCGGCAATGGCAATGGGCACGGCGACGGGCGGTTGGCGCATAATAAAAACCGTCGGCGGCAAAATTTTCAAGCTGGAACCTCCGAGCGGCTTTGCGGCTGATTTGAATTCGTCCTGCGTGGTGTTCAGCGCGACGCTTCTGCATTTGCCCGTTTCGACGACGCACGTTGTCTCCGGCTCGATAATGGGCGTCGGCACGGCTAAGAGGGTAAACGCGGTTCGTTGGGGCACGGCTCAACAAATGGTCAAAGCTTGGGGCATGACGATTCCAATCACGGCGGCAATCGGCGCGGCGTCATTCTTTTTGGTCGAAGCTGCATTTTAAATAGCAGAAAAAAATCCCCGCCATTTTGACGGGGATAAATTTTTTTATGTTAGTTGAACAGTTTAGTTGTTGTTCGTGGGAACGTGGCGCGTTGAATAGGGATTGCCGCTGGTGTCGTAAAGTTCGATGAGCTGATTAGCGGCACCCTTGAAGACGATTGAACCGTTGTCCAGTTTGAAGGTGACGTCTGAGACGCCGGAAGACACGCCCTCAATCCTGCCAGATTCGAGGATAACTCTGTCGCCTTCGTTGTAGTAGTCGAAGTCGTTGATAACGAGCTTGCCGTCGCCCGCTTTGTAAATGAAGGTATCCGCGCCGTCGCCACCAACAAGGGTATCAGTTCCTGCGCCGCCCCAGAGCGAATCGTCGCCGTCGCCGCCGTTAAGCAAATCGTTGCCTTTGCCGCCGACAAGCGAGTCATTGCCGTCTGCGCCAAACAATTTATCGTTGCCCGTGCTGCCGTCGATTACGTCGCTACCTTCGCCGCCTACAATGCTGTTGTTTTTGCCGTTGCCGGTGATGTTGATGTCTTGGTCGAGTGCGCTGGCGTCAATCGTCACGAGAACGCTCTTGTACGCGCTGTATTCGGTCGGTCCAAAGCTCTCTTCGGTGTAGCTCGCGTTGACCGTTGCCGCAGTGCCGTCCTCGTTATAAGTGACGCCGCCGCCGCCTTCAGGATAGGTGTAAGAGGTACCGTCGACGGAGTAGCTGATAGTTTTGCCGACCGCGCCCGCAACGGTAATTTTCTGGTTATTTCCGAGTGTAAAGATAACGTCTTGCTTGTTCTTAGTCTCCGTGACGGACTTGACAGCGACGCCGTTAATTTGAATTTCGTCTTCAGCTTCATAGTCGGCGATTTTGTCGTTGCCGTCGCCTTTATTCCAGACAAAGACATCAGAGCCGCTACCGCCCGTCAAAAGGTCATTGCCCGCGCCGCCGATAAGCGTATCGTTGCCGGTGCCGCCGTCCAAAGTATCCTTGCCAGCGTTCCCGACGAGGCTATCGTTGCCCGTAAGACCAAAAATCTTATCGTTGCCTGAGCCGCCGAAAATACGGTTGTTCTTCTGGTTAGCGTTGATAGTGAGGTCTTGGTCTGTTGCGCTGGCGTCAACCGTTACAAGCGTCTTGGCATAGTTAGTATCAGCAACATCAAAGCTATCGCCGGTGTAGGAGGAAAGGAGCGTCGCGCCCGTGCCCTTATCGTTGAATACGACAGGATTGTCGGGATAAGTGATTGGTGTGGGATTTTGTGAATCGGTGTAGCTTATGACTTTATCCGCCGCGTTTTTGAAGGTAATCTTGCTACCACTAGCCATGTTGAAGACTACGTTGCCGGTCTTGGCGTTGGTGGTCTGCGATTTGACATAGTCGTCATTGAACTGAATAGTATCCTCGTCCTCGTAGTCGGCGATAGTGTCGTTGCCGTCGCCCTTGTTCCAGACGAAGACATCGGAGCCATCGCCGCCCGTCAAAAGGTCATTGCCTTTGCCGCCGATAAGCGTATCGTTTCCTGCGCCGCCGTCCAAAGAATCCTTGCCGGTGCCGCCCGAAATGCTATCGTTGCCCTTGAGTCCAAAGATATTATCGTTGCCGTCGCCGCCGAGTATCCGGTTGTTCTTCTGGTTAGCGTTGATAGTGAGATCTTGGTCTGCCGCGCTGGCGTCAAGTGTTATAATTGTCTTGGCGAATTTAGCGGGAATGTTGGCGTTGTTCGTGATGTCAATGCTGTCGTCGTTGAAGGAGGAAAGAAGCGTCGCGCCTGTGCCTTTATCATTAACTTTAACGGGATTGTCAGGATAATTAGCTCCGTCGGGATTTTGCGAATCGGTGTAGCTGATGACTTTATTCGCCGCGCCGATGAACGTAATCTTAGCACCACTTGCGAGTTTGAAAGCAACATTGCCGTTAGAAGAATTCGTAACCTGCGACTTGACATAATCGCCGTTGATTTGGAGCGTATCGCCTTCCTCATAATCGAGGATAGTGTCGGAGCCGTCGCCCTTATTCCAGACGAAGACGTCGGAGCCGTCGCCGCCCGTCAAGCTGTCATTGCCCTTGCCGCCAGTGAGCGTGTCATTGCCGGAGCCGCCAAAGATTTTGTTATTCTTTTGGTTGCCGGTGAGCGCGATATCCTGGTCTGTTGCGCTGGCGTCGATATTAACGATTGTTTTGGCGTATTCTTCATGGTCGGCGGTGCTGTAGCTGTCTTTGTTGTAATCCGCCGTCAACGTTACGCCTGTTCCCGCATCGTTGTAAATAATCGTCTGGGGATAAGTAGTTCCGTTGGGATATTTAGAATCGGTGTAGCTGATGACTTTGTTCGCCGCGTTCTTGAACGTAATCTTAGCACCACTTGCGAGCTTGAAGGCAACATTGCCGGTCTTAGCGTTGCTAACCTGCGACTTGACATAATCGCCGTTGATTTGGAGCGTGTCGCCTTCCTCGTAGTCAAGGATAGTGTCGGAACCGTCGCCCTTGTTCCAAACGAAGACGTCGGAGCCGTCGCCGCCTGTAAGGTTATCATTGCCCTTGCCGCCAGTGAGCGTGTCATTGCCGGAGCCGCCAAAGATTTTGTTATTCTTCTGGTTGCCGGTGAGCGCGATGTCTTGGTCTGTTGCGCTGGCGTCAACCGTTACGATAGTTTTGGCGTATTCTTCATGGTCGGAAGTGCTGTAGCTGTCTTTGTTGTAATCCGCCTTCAACGTTACGCCTGTTCCCGCATCGTTGTAAATAATCGTCTGGGGATAAGTAGTTCCGTTGGGATATTTAGAATCGGTGAAGCTGATGATTTTGTCAGCCGCGCCATTTAAGGTAATTTTAGCACCGCTAGCCATGGTGAAGACGACGACGCCCGTCTTTGCATTTGCTTTTTTCGACTTAACGTAATCGTTGTTGAACTGGAGCTGATCCTCTTCCTCGTAATCGGTGATGGTGTCGTTGCCGTCGCCCTTATTCCAGATGAAGACGTCCGCACCGTCGCCGCCCGTAAGGTTGTCGCTACCCGTGCCGCCGATTATCGTGTCGCTGCCGGCATTGCCAACGATTGTATCATTGCCCGCGCCCGCGTCGATATAGTAATCTTCCCGGTCATCGCTAGCAATAAATTTGTTGGCATAACCTGTTAAATTTACTTCGGTCATAGTAACCCCTCCTGCTTTAATTAAATCATTACCCTTACCTCCGTCAATCGTTCCGCCGGAGCCGTTACTTATAATCGTATCGTTTCCGTCGCCGCCGCTGATTGACGCATTTGCGGCACTAAAGATTGTATCATTACCTGCGCCCGAATTAATCGTAGAATTTGCGCCTTTATTGATAATATAATCTTTTCCACCTTGTGTGTCAATTAGAGTACGATTAAATTCGCCAATAACTGTGTCGTAGCCCGCGCCCGTTTGGATGGTTTGGTCTGCCGCCTTCAACTGTATATAGTTATGACCGCCGAGTGCGCTTATCGAGCTGCGAGCACCGCTACTTATTATCGTGTCGTTGCCGGAGCCGCTGTTTATCGTCACGTAGCTGCCCGCCGTTATTATCGTGTCGTCATATGCCGTGCCGCTTATCGCCGACTTTTTATAATCCGTTCCGAAATTGAATTCGTAGCCGCTACCGTCGACGGTGATTTTATTCGTGAGTGCCTTAGCCGCCGCCGTGACTTTTGTGCCGCTTAACTTGAGTCCGCTCTTAGATTTCGCGCCGTTAATCGTGACCAATGCCGTCGCGGGCACTTCCTCTGTATACGCTATAGATTTACCGTCGCTTGCTAGGGTGTAGCCTTCCGTGACCGCCGCGCTGTTATAGGTCGCCGTGGCGGTCTTTTTATTGAACGCCCAACCTGCATTTAGATTTTCCGGAGCACGTACATCGTCTTCAAGAGCCAGCGTGTAGCCATCGCCGCTTATCGTCACATTTCCTTCGTTGAGTGATGCCTTCGAGACCGTCACGACTTTGCCGTCCACGCTGAGCCCGTCGATAGATTTTATGCCGCTGACCGTCGCCAGATTCACCGTTGATTTTTTACTGTAGACGATGCTTTTCTTATCCTTAGCCAACGTATAACCCGCCGTCGTTGTCTGCTTGAGGGTCGCGTTTGTCTTGCCCATGCTCCAAGCCGCCGTCGTTGAAGGTTTAGCTCCGTCTGTTGTGAGCGTGTAGCCATCGGAGACAGTTACGTTTGTGCCGTTAAGAGCCGCCGCCGGTACATTTACTACTTTGCCACTCAACGAAATGCCGCTTACTGATTTAACGCCGCTGACTGTCGCTAAAGTTTTGCTGGAGTTGGGCGTGTAGCTGATAGATTTTCCGTCGCTAGCGGGTGTCCTCTTTGCCTTTGGTGCGGCTGATGAATCCCGCTTTCTCCATCCGTTGCAGCAGCGGGGTCACGGTGTTGGTATCCAACAGCAGTTTCTTGG
>JAFPVP010000003.1 GCA_017412925.1 Selenomonadaceae bacterium | reverse complement strand
TCAACAATGCGCACTATCGTAAAAATATTTCTATCTGCCGCCTCAAATTGCAATTTTAATTCGTTTTCGTATGGCGCGACGACATTTTTTAAAAAATTTTCCTGATTATCGCCGTCTAAAAGATACGCGCCGTTTGAAACGACAGCTTGACGCGGTTTAAAGTCTTCAGTCCAAAAAATTCGCCGATATTGCGCGATTGAACGGGTTGTAACCGGTATAAACGTAATTTTTTCCGAAATTTTCTTGAGCAAGTCCAAACTTTTGCGCGAAATGAAACTTTGCTCGTGTCCGTCGTAAATTTCGACGCAAATATCATCTGCGCGGCGTTTTTTATAAGAATGAATCAACGTCCCGTCCAAATCACAAGCAAATAAAATTTTCATGTCAATTATCGGCGATTTTTTGAATCAATCCGCACGCTTTGTAATTTTTCAGCGGATAAACTTCAATTTTTACGCCTTTTTCCTCCGCAAGCTGATATAAATGTTCTAAATTCTCGTCGTTAAGGCTCTGAACTAAAATTTTCCACGGCAAACGGCGCAATAATACGCGCGTAGCCTCCCCAATACTCGGTTTAATTAAATTTATGTCGTCGATTTTAAAATCTGCGGCGATTTTTTTTACTTCCATTAATCCGCTATTAAATTCCAATTTTGAATCGATTATTTCGGGAAAATCATCGAAATTTTTTTCTATAGCGTCGATAAATTGGTATGTTAAATCTTTTTCCGCTAATTCTTTATAAAATGCCGCGCCGTGAAAATCATTTGCGCCGATTATGTCATTTCGCAAAAAAGTTCGGCTTAAAAGTCCGCTAACCGTCGAATTTAAGCACGAACTCGCGATTAAAAAGTCTTCGTGAGTGCCGCATTTCTCTGCGACGCCCGCCGGATCGCTCAAAACAGCTAAACCAGAATTAATTTGCGGAAAATCTTTCATTGCGCCGGTTAATTCGCGCTGAATCGCGCCTTTTCCTGTCCAACCGTCGACAAATTGAATTTTTTCCGGATTGTGACGCTCCAAAATAAAATTCACGGCGTTTTTATCGATACCGACGCCGCGAATTATCGAAATTGTATAATGAACGACCTTACACGCTAATTTTTGCTCCAAATAATGCTTAATCAATATCCCAATCGGCGTTCCAGCCCTTGCGAGCGACACCAAAACGATTTTTTTGCCTTTATCCGCGAAAATTTTTTCTGAAACGCTTGCAACTGCCGCCGCCGTGATTTTTGAATATTTTTTTAGCGCGTCGAAATAAGTTTGCAAATATTTTTCCGACGGCTCGTATTCTATCGGCAAAAATTCCGAATAATGCCGCCCAGATTGAATTAATTTTTCCCGTTCGCGCGTTCCAAGCGGTTTTACAAGCCCGCTTATGTCTTTTAACAGTATTTTTACGTCATTTTCTCTATAAGTTCCGAACATTTTTAATCTCCACGCAAAAAATTTTGTCGACGCCATGAAAATTCAACGCAGAAATTAAATCTTCAAGTCCAGCAGAAAAATTTTCGGCATCAGTCACGATAATTGCCGCGTCATAGCGTTTTAAATTGTAAATAAATGTCGTGCGCGTCGAATCGTAAAAACTTTTTAGCTTAAAACCTTCGCGAATCGGATAATTTTTATTTTTGCAAATTCCAATCGGACTGCGCGTCGTCGAGTGCGTTAATACAGAAAAATTTTCCGCTTCAAGACAATTTCCGGCAATAATCGCGGGCAACATACATTCTTCCGTGCCTAAAATTAAAATTTCGCCCAAAATATCTTCGTGATTTAGAATATTAATGATTTCAGCGCACTGATTAAAATATTCGCCGATTTTAACGCCACGTCTAGGGTCAACAGTAAAAATTTTTTGGCTCAACGAAATATTTTTCCTAATCGGCGCGATTTTTTCAGCTTCAACGACAGAAAATTTTTCCACGTCGAAATTTTTATCAATCTTGACGAGATAAACGCAAGAAATATTTTCTGCCGCCAAATTTCTAAGATTTTCCTCCGATAAACGATTAATTATCGATGCCGCGCAGATTTTTTTGTCATTTAGCGCAGGAAATTTGTTTTTGAGCTGTTTGACGATATTTAAAAGCGTTTTTCCGGTTGAAAGTTCGTCGTCGACAAAAATTATTTCGGAAGTTTGATTAATTAGCACGGAAAAATTCTTTGCAAAAAGTTTTTGTTCTGGAGCGTGGCTGTGCTCCTCTAAAAATTCAATAAAAGTTCCGTTGAACTCTTCGCGCGTGGTTTGAAGATAAAAACAGTCGTCAGAAATGTTTTTTGCGACAACCGCGCCGATTGCCGTTGCCGTTTCAGCGAATCCGATGACTAATCGAGCCTTTGAAAACTTTTTTGCGACCATTTTGCCCAAAGAATTCATCATTTCGAGCGCGGCGGAAGGTTTTACCGGCAAATGTTTACCTTGAAGCGGATTTACCAGCAAATAATTTCGTTTTTTGTTGTTGAGACGCTTTGCTACGCGCAAAACATCTTCCGAGTTGAAAATTTTCAATAAAAATCGCCTCCGAACATACTTTAGCAAGAAATTTTCACTCCGTCAACGAAAAAAATCCCTCCGACGGTCTGCCGAAGGGATTTTTGTTTACTTGAGTTGGAAATTTTTTATTTACCGAATTGCGCGTTGATGTGTTTCCAGGCTTCGGCTTGAGTGACTTCCTTGCCGCCGATAAAATATTGATTTGGTTTGGATTTACCGGTCAAGTCGCCCCAAATGCTACCGTCATCCTTGATTTTGACGCCGTATTTGTCAAAAGCAGCGCGCAGATTGACAAAACCTTCATGATCGAGGATCGGGACGCCGGCAATGTCCTTTTCAAAGATTTTTACGCCAAGTTTTTCAAAATTGTTAGCATCGCTATAACTTTCTGCGAAAGTGCCGCCCGCCACGTTGTCGAGTTCCGCGTCGCTGAGAATTTCGTCCTTAAGAATTGCTTTTGTCATTTTTATTTACCTCCAACTTATTTTCTGCTTATTATACGTTGAAAATCCGTTTTCGTTACATATTCTAGCAAAAAATTTTTCTACGTCAAATCGGATTTGTCGATGACGCCGTAAAGTTCGCCGAGAATTTTAATCCGGCGCGCCCAATTTGTATGGCAATTAATTTCGTTCATGCGCGAGCCGTCGACACTTTTAAGCACGCCGTGAATTGTCGATTGCCAATTTAGAATCTGATTAGCGTCGTCGAAGTCGATTTTAGGAACTTTCAAGCCGTCGAAGATAATCGGCAGCTGCGCGGGGTGAATCGCGCTTTTTCCGATAAAACCGTTCGCCTTATCGAGTAAAATTTCTTTGTGCAAGCCGTCCGCCCAAAAATTTCCGCTGAAAAAATTCCAAACCGAGCCGGCAACGACATAATTTCCGGCGAAAACGTTCAAAATATCAATCAAAACGTCGCGAACGATGCCCAAATCGTAAATCGTCTGATTAACATTGCGTCGCAGCCCGTAAATATTGCAAAAATCGTTGACGCCGACGCGAATATTGAGAACGAGCGGTTTAATTTCGTCTAAAGCTTGTTTTATCGATAAAAGTTCGGTGCGACGGGTTAAAATGCTTGCGACGCGATTAGTTTCAAGCGTGGGCATGACGGGAAGATTAATTTCTTTCGCCAAGCTGATAAATGCGCCTGCGTTGCTCATATCGAACTTTGGAAGGACATAACCGGTTAAAATTTTCGATTTCGAACCGATTTTGTCGTGGAAAATTTCCAAATGGCGCGGCGAACGAATTCTAACGAAGATTAGCGGCAAATTTTCCGAGTTTTCGAGTTCGCGCAGGATAAATTTTAAAGATTTTTCCGCCTCGTCGAGTGATTCGTCGCGAATTGAATCTTCCAAACAAAAAGCCGCCGACGTTAAGCACGGCAAGCGGTTTTTTTGGATTTTTTGGACGATATTTGATTGGAAAGCCGGCATATAGAGCAATCCGCCGACTTTGTACTGCAAAATTTCTTTGTAAAACATTTGAAGCCTCCGAAACATTTTTTATGATTCTACAGGAGGCAAAAATTCTTGTCAATGACGCCAAAAGCAACGGAACTATACTTTCCTCCGCCCAAAATTTTAAAACCGAGCCGTTGAAACTCCAAACTGCCGTTATGTTCCTTCAAAACGACGCGATTTTTAGCGACGCGGCACGCTTCGGCGATAATTTCATTGGAAAGCGGGCGATTATCGGCGAGCGGGCGAATTGGATTAAGTCCGGAACTTTTTTTAATTGGGTGGCGGAACATTGGGTCGAAATAAACGGCGTCGAAGGAATTATCCGCGCAATTTTTAAGAAAATCTCTGCAATCGGCGTTAAAAACTTCAATTCGGCGCATTGATTCCAAAATATGCGGGCTATCGTCGGAAAAATTCTTCAAACCGTGGCTTACGACGGCAAAAATGAGCGGATTAACCTCCAAAGCGACGATTTTGCCTGAATTACCGGCGATAAAGCTTTCGACAATGGCATCAGAGCCCAAACCGAGCGTGCAATCCAAAATTTTTGAGCCTTCGGAGATATTTAGCGCGTCAATTAGTCGGTCGCCGTCGCCGCCGCGCAGATTTTTAATTCTAAGGTGGGCGGTGTTGGGGTGGAAGAATAATTCGCCGTCGGAAGTGACAATACTGAGCGAATTTTTCTTAACGAGCAAAATATTTTCTACGCCGTGAGCTTTTTTTAGCGTGTCGAAGGAAAAATCTTCGCGTTCGACAAATTTTCCGCCGAATTTTAAAGAAATTTCCTTTGCGAGCGTTTCTTGAGCAAAATTTGGCTTGCGAATAGTTGTTACGATGAAATTATTCATTTGGACGCGCCGTTAGTGTATTTAAGTTGCCGTCCGCCGCGATTGAAAACTCCACATTGCCCTTGACGACGCTACCCGAAGAATTTTCCGCTGTCAGCTCGTTCATCAAAGTTTGCGGGTCAACTTCGGGCGCGACACACTTCACGAACGCCGACAACAGCCAGATTGTAAAAATTGATTCGTCGCGTTCTTCGGGCGTCGTGTAGCAGAAACTCAACGATTTAAATTTACCGTCCGCCGCGCAGTTTCCAGCGACCATCAGCCGATAATCGCCGAACATATTCGCGAAGGTCTCGCCGATAATTTTGTAATCCTTAATCAGAAACAGATACTCCATCTCCGAAACGTCGTCGCGCCCCATGGCGTTTTTGAGTATCGGCACAATCGTCGCGTTGAATTTTTCCTTAAAAGTCTCGGCATTTAAATCGAACGTTGAATTGCTTTGCACTTGCCCCACGCCCGCGAAAATGTTATCAAGTTGCGTGCGCGTGAAGGGAATCGCTTCGACCTGCGCGGACAACGTCAACAGCACAGCCACCGCCGCTAAAAATTTTTTCATGTCAAAGCCCCTTCGCCGCAAGGTAATCTTCTAGAATTTTGCGTTTGGCGATTTTGCCCGTGGACGTGCGCGGCATCTCGGCTATCTGCTTGAATTCGCGGGGAACTTTATACAGCGCAAGATTTTTCTGCAGGAATTTTTTAAGCTCGCGAATGTCGACCGTCGCGCCGTCCTGAACGTCAAAGAAACACGCGCCGACTTGCCCGCGCAATTTGTCATCGACGCCGATAACCGCCGCGTCCTTTATGCCCGCGAATTTGTAAACGACTTCTTCGACTTCGCGCGGATAAATATTTTCGCCCATGCTGATAATCATTTCCTTGATTCTGCTGACGATGTAGTAGTAGCCGTCCGCGTCGACTTTGCCCACGTCGCCAGTATGGAGCCAGCCGTCTTTGTCGAGAGTTTCCGCCGTGGCTTTTGGATTGTTCCAGTAGCCGAGCATGACTTGACCGCCGCGCACCAAAACTTCGCCGACTTCGCCCTGAGCTACGTCGTTGCCTTCCTCGTCGACTAGCCGAACTTCCGTGCCCGCAAGCAATTTGCCGCAGGAGCCTTGCCGTTCTTCGCCGTGGGTGGTGAGGAAAACAGCCGGCGACGCCTCGGAAAGCCCGTAGCCTTCCGCAATCTTCCTGTTGAACTTTTTATTGAACTCGTCGACGATTTTATCGGGGAGGGTAGTGCCGCCGCTCATGAAAAATCGCACGCTCTTAAAATCTTCGGGCTTGGCAAGTGCCGTAACGAGCTTAAAAATCGACGGGACAATAATAATGTCGGTGATTTCAAGGTCGCGCACCATGTCAACCATATCTTTAGGTTTGAAAACGCGCATAACGTCGAGTTCCGCGCCGCGATAGAAAGTATTGAGCACGACGCAAGTCCAGCCGAAGCAGTGATACATCGGCAGAACGCAGAGAACTTTGCATTTGCTGTGGCATTTGAAAACCTCGCATTGGCGCGTATTGCAGACAAGATTTTTGTGCGACAAGACTGCGCCCTTAGGATTGCCGGTCGTGCCGGAGGTGTAAATTATGACGCAGGGATTATTCTCGCTAAAATCGGCGGGCAGTTCGGGCGCGTCAGGAGCAATTTTATCGCCGAACGTCGCAATGTCATGTTGAACGACATTAAGCGGCTCGTCGAAGGTCAGCGGCTCATAAGTCAGCAAATGTTCGACGCCGGCATCCTGCAAAATGTAAGCGGTCTCGCGCGTGCTGAGCTGAAAATTTATCGGGACGTTGATTGCGCCCAGCGACGCCGTTGCAAAGTAGGCGTAGACGAATTCCAAACTATTGCGGGAAAAAATTCCGACGCGGTCGCCCGTCCTGATTCCCAGTTCATAGAGGCGGTTGCGATATTTTTTTATGCCCTGTTTGAGCGCGGCGTAGGTTATCTGCCGCCCCTCGTCGACGATTGCGATGGCTTCGCTCTGTCCGTTGTTTATAATTTCGTGAACCAACAAATCGGTTACGCTCCTTTCGGTGCAAGTGATTTCCTGTACTTGACACACTCAAAAAATTTTTCAACACTTGAATTGACGACCAGCTCGGCGGGGAAATTATTTTCCGCCAAAACTTTTTGACTTAGCGTGTGATTGCCCACGTCCAAATCGATATGCGCGTCCGAGCCCATGATAACTGCCGCGCCGTATTTTTTGCACGCCGCCAACATCAACTTAGCATTGTCAGCCGAACCTGCGCGGTGTCCCGTCGGGAAGTAGGAACTGTTGTTGATTTCGAGCAGGACGCGATTATCTGCGGCGGCGTGGGCGACGGCGTCCAAGTCGGCGGGGAATTGCGGATTGTCGGGGTGCCCGATTATCACGACGTGCGGATTTCTCATCGCGCCGATTATCGCCGCCGTGTTCTCCGCTACGCTGCCCGTGTTAATGCATTCTCTGTGCAAGCTGGCTATCGCGTAATCGATTTTTTTCAAAAGCTGCGCGGGCAAATCGGTGCTCCCCGAATAGTCGATTATATTCAGCTCCGCGCCCATTGCAACTTTTATCCCGTAAGCCTCGCGGGGAATGACTTTAAAATTTGCAAAGTAGAAACTGTGCGACACGCCAGGGACACTCGGCGCGTGGTCGGCGATACCAAGCAACTCCAAATTTTTTTTCTTGGCCGCCGCAATGCACTCGCCAAACGTGCTGTAAGCGTGTCCGCTCGCCGTCGTGTGGACGTGAACATCGAGAACATCTTTCATAAAAAATTTTCCGCTCCTTTCGCCGCGATTATAACATAAAATCTTGCCCGCGCAAAAAGTTTCGCTTAAAATGATTTTAAAAACTTTTGGAGAAAAATTATGCTCAACTTCGACGAATATCCGATTA
>JAFPVP010000048.1 GCA_017412925.1 Selenomonadaceae bacterium | reverse complement strand
CAATTAAGAATTAGGAATTAGGAATTAGGAATTAGTAGTTAGCAATGAATCGCAGAAACTTTATAAGAAACTTTTTAATCGGCGGCGCAGGGCTGGCGGCTCTGGGCGGCGGTGGCATTTTTTATTACGTCAATCGCCCCGAATTCGGACGCCTGCCTCAAGGTTCGCGGCTCGATAAAATTTTGGCGTCGCCGCATTATTTCAACGATCACTTTGAATGCCTCACGCCCGTTAAAGTCATGAGCGAAGACGTTCAAGAAAAGGAAAATCGTTTCGTTGCGACGTGGAAATTTTTATTCGGCGACAAAACCGGACTCGTGCCGCCCGTGCCCGTCCCGACTGTCAAGACCGATTTAAATTCCCTCGGCGACGACGACTGCGCAATTTGGCTGGGGCATTCGACGATTTATCTTCAGCTCGCCGGACGAAAAATTTTGCTCGACCCTGTCTTCTCCGATTATGCCTCGCCGATTTTTTTCGTCAATCGCGCGTTCGCGGGCAGCAATGTCTACTCCGCCGCCGATTTCCCGCCGATTGACATTCTCGCCATAACTCACGACCACTGGGATCATCTCGACTACCCGTCGATTATCGCCCTCAAGCCGAAAATAAAAACCGTGCTGTGTCCTTTGGGTGTCGGCGAATATTTTGAGCAATGGGGCTTCGACGCCGATAAAATTATTGAAGACGATTGGGACGCCGTGATTGATTTCGGGCACGGGCTGACGGCGCACATTTTGCCGAGCCAACATTTTTCCGGACGCATGTTGACGCAGAATCCTACCGAGTGGTGCGCCTTTGCTTTTATCACACCTGCGCGGCAAATTTTTTGTTCGGGCGACGGCGGCTACTCCAATCACTTTAAAGACATCGGAAAAAAATTCGGCGGCTTCGATTTGGCGTTCATGGAGAACGGGCAGTATAATCTTGCGTGGCACGCGATTCACTTGTTGCCCAACGAGACCGCACAGGCTTCGGAAGATATTCGCGCGGAAAAAGTTGTGCCGATTCACGCCGGGAAGTTCGCGCTTGCCCGCCACGAGTGGGACGCGCCTTATAAAGATTTGCTTGCCGAGAGCAACGGCAGAAATTACGAGCTCTTGACGCCGCGCATCGGTGAGCTAATAAATTTCCGTGAGCAAAATTTTTCGCGTTGGTTTGAACTTTAGGAGGGTTTTAAAATGAAAAATTTAATCGCAATCAATGGCAGTCCGAGAAAAAATTGGAACACCGCCGAACTCCTTAAGCACGCCGTGCAAGGTGCCAAGGACGCTGGCGCGACGGCTGAAATTGTTAATCTTTACTCGCTGAATTTCAAGGGGTGCACGAGTTGCTTTGCCTGCAAGCTGAAAAGTCGTCCCCACGGCTCCTGCGCCATGAAGGACGACCTCTCGCCCGTGCTGGAGAAAATTAAAACCGCCGACGCAATTATCTTGGGTTCGCCGATTTATTTCATGAACCTTTCGGCGGGCACGATTGCTTTTATCGAGCGGCTGTTCTTTTCCAATTACATTTACAGCAACGAAATTCCGACCGTCTTCCCGAAAAAACTTCCGAGCGCGTTTATCTACACGATGAACATGACCGAAAAGCATTTTGAATTCTTCGGCATGAAAGAACGCCTCGGCATGTACGAAACTTTTACGGAAAAAATTTTGGGCGTCAAGCCGAAAGTCCTTCGCGCCTTCAATACCGTTCAGTTTAAAGATTATTCTCGCTACGAAAGTTCAATCTTCAACGCCGACGAAAAATTTGCTTACCGCGAAAAACATTTCCCTGACGACTGCGCGGCGGCTTACAATATCGGGCGCGATTTAGTTTCGGAATGATTTACGCGCTCCTAATCGCGGCGGTCGTTGCCTTTGCCGTGCTCTACAAATTTTCGCCGACACGCAAGAGCTTTTTGATAATTTGCACGCTCCTTTTAATCGTGTTCAGCGGCAGTGCTCTGATTCACGGGCGGCAAGTTCGGCAGGAAAAAATTACACAGGCGCAACTGGAAGACTTGCTGGAGCGGCAGAAAATTTTCGGCGATTGGTACGCGGCTTATCAAAAGGACATCGACAGCCTCGACAGAAATTGGCAATCGTATCACAACATTCTTGACGGCTTGAAGACGACGGACGCGCAAAATTTCAACGCGGAGGCAATTTATCTGCGGCTCAAAGAATTGGAAAACGAATCGCTTGACGAGCAACTTAAAATTCATCAGCTTAACCCGCCTCAAGGTCTCGACAAAGAAAATCGCGACGTCGTAATCATCGTCATAAAAAAAACTCAACGCTACGTCGACGCGCAAACGCGGACAATAAGTTTGTCTGCGCAAGCGGCAACTCCGCCCGTTGAGCTGGAAAATTTAAAAGCCAGACTTTATGACATAATGATTCGCGAATCGCCCGAAGGTTTATTCACGGCGCAAGAAATTGCTACGATACGCGCCGCCTTAGACGACTGAAAAATTTATTTCGACAAAGGATTGAGTTCGCGGCGAGCGGCTTGCGTCCAAATCACGACGGCTGAACCTACCGCAAAAATTATTCCGCCGAAAATAACGTAGGGAATGCCGAGCGCGTCTATAAAAAGTCCGCTAAACGCCGTGCCCGCCATGCAACCTAAATTCGCCGACGTTAGGAAAATTCCGTTGGCAAAGTCCGGAGCTTCGGGTGCCGCGCGGAAAATCCAAAACTGATAAATGTTCGCCGCGACGCCCGCCAATATTCCCCAGAAAATTATCAACGCCGTCAACAAATAAAAATTCGGCTCGTTGAAGAACGCCACGTAGACCGCCGCCAAGATGAACGGGAAAAATTTTACCGTCGCCATGGGCTGAACCGTCAATAAATTTCCCGCCAACATGCTCCCGAAAATGTTGCACACGCCGAAGACGAATAGCATTGCGCTGACCGAAGTCGCCGGAACCATTGAAACTTTTGCTAAATACTCCGCCGCGTAATTGAATACGCCGAAGATTGAGCCGTCCAAAAAGATTACTGCGATGATCGACGCCCATAAAACTTTTTTCTGCAAAATTTTCAGCTGGCTGCCGTAAGTCATAACTTTTTTGACGGGCATTGACGGGACGTAAAAAATTGTCGCCATTAATGCCGCGAACGTCACCAGCGCGAAAAACGACATTGACGCTGACAAAGAAATCCTCTCCGCCAAAAAGTTGCTTATCGGCACGCCGACGACCATGCCCGCCGCCACGCCGATATTTATTTTTGCGACGGCTTTTGGAGCTTCTTTCGCCCCGACGACCGCCGCCGCAACCGTGAACGCCATCGAACAATAAACTGGGTGGAAGAACGCCGGCAAAACTCTCACGGCGAGTAGCAAATTAAATTCCTGCGCGAAAATCGAAATGACGTTGCAGACCGTGAAGAGTCCGAGCACCAAAATCATTACGTGCTTGCGATTGAAGCGGGAAAAAATCAGCGGCATGGTCGGTCCGGCAATCGCCACGCCCAACGCAAACAAACTGATTAAAAGTCCCGCGTGCACGATTGTCACGTCGTAGCGTTCGGAAATGTACGGCAGAATTCCAATAAAGCCCATCTCCGTGTTCAAAATTCCGAACACGCCGACCATTAAAATAAATATCAGCAAATTCTTGTTCGACAAAGCTATCGCCTCCAATTTTTTTTATTGTAGTGTTGGAGTTTAGTCCGTGTCAAATAAAAATCTTGCTTTTATTCTGCGCGGCAATTAAAATTAAATCAAAGCAATTACACGGAGGTTTTCTGCTTGGAGATTATAAAAAAAATCAGCGGCTTAACAAAAAAATATCCGCGTCCGGTCGTCGCGCTGGGCATGTTCGACGGAGTTCACCTTGGGCACGCCAGCGTTATCCGCCACGCCATCGACATTGCAAAAAAAATTTCGGGCACCGCGATTGTCTTTACCTTTTCAAACCACCCGCTGACGGTTATCGCGCCCGAAGACGCGCCGCTCATGATTGGCAGTAAAAATCTTCGCCGCGAAATTTTTTCCGATATGGGCGTTGAAATTCTGATTGAAATTCCGTTTACCAAAGACTTCAGCAAAAAATCGCCCGAAGAATTTTTGGAGCTCCTGCGCGATAAAATTTCTCCCGCTTACGTCGTCACTGGTCCGAATTATACTTTCGGGCGGTTCGGGCGCGGCAATGGTCGTTTGCTCCTGCGCGAGGCAGAAAATTACGATTTCAAGGCGGAAGTTTGTCAAGCGTTCACCGTCGACAGAAAAACCGTCAGCAGCACGCGGATTCGGGCGTTGATTGCGGCTGGCGATTTGATTTCCGCTAATCAACTTTTGGGCAGAAATTTCACCTACGCTGGCGAAGTCGTCAACGGCGACAAACGCGGGCGCAAAATCGGCTTCCCGACCGCCAACATCGAAATCGCCGATCGACGCGCAATGCTCCCGAACGGCGCGTATATCGTTCGCGTCAAAGTTCGCGGGGAAATTTTCAACGGCATTGCCAACGTTGGCGACAACCCCACGTTCAAAGTCGCGCGGCGGCGGCTGGAAGTTTTTATCGACAAGTTCAGCGGCGACATCTACGGCGAGGAAATTTTTGTCAGCTTCGTCAGCAAGTTGCGCGATGAAAAAATTTTTTCCACCGTCGAAGATTTAAAAGCCCAGCTGAACGAAGACTTAAAAGCAATGCGCAATGCGTAATGCGTAATTGAGGATGATTTCATGTCTGCAGAAAAAATTTTTATTCACGGATTGGGCTCGTCGGGCGAAGGAGTGGGCAAACTCGACGGGCTCGCCGTTTTTGTTGAGGGCGCGTTGCCCGGCGAAGAAGTTCTTGCCGAAATTGAAACGCGCAAAAAAAATTACGCGGTCGGTCGGCTCGTTGAAGTCGTCAAAAATTCTCCGGAGCGCGTGGAGCCTTTTTGCCCGCTGTATAAAAATTGCGGCGGCTGCCAGCTTCAACACATGAGCTACGCCGCGCAACTTAAATGGAAACGTCAACAGGTCGTCGACGCGGTCGAAAGAATCGGCAAGCTCGGCGGCGTAAAAATTTTTGAAACGCTCGGCATGGAGAATCCTCTGCGCTATCGGAACAAAATGCAATTCCCCGTCGGAAAGGCAATGCGTAATGCGCAATGCGTAGTGCGCAATGATTCGGGACGCGGTAAAGATGAACTCGTTATCGGCTGTTACGCGCGCGGCAGTCACAAAATCATCGACACAACTTCCTGTCTAATTCAAAACGCCGGCAACGATAAAATTCTCGCCGCTGTTCGCGTCGTCGCCAAAAAATTTAACTTGCAACCCTACGACGAAGACACGCACAAAGGTTTTCTGCGCCACGTCATGGGTCGCGTCGGTTCAAACGGCGAGCTGATGATTGTCCTCGTCACCGCCACGAAAAATTTCCCGAACGAAAAAAATTTCGTCCGCGCTCTGCTCAAAGAAATTCCGAACGTCACGAGCATTCAACAAAACGTCCAAACTTTCCGCAACAACGTCATTCTCGGTCGCGACACGAAAATTTTATACGGCAAGCCCACGATTCACGACAAAATCGGCGGCTTGAGCTTTAACATCTCGGCGCGTTCGTTCTTCCAAGTCAACACCGCGCAAGCCGAAGTTTTATACAAGACCGCGCAGGATTTCGCCGAACTTCGCGGCAACGAGACGATTATCGACGCCTACTGCGGCACGGGCACGATTTCTCTGTTCATGGCGAAAAAGGCACGCAAAGTTGTCGGCGTTGAAGTTGTCAGCTCCGCCGTTGCCGATGCAAAAAAAAATTCGCGTGAAAACAATATCCGCAACGCTGAATTTATCGTCGGCGACGCCGTGAACGTTCTGCCGAAAATTTTTGACGCGGGAGTTTATGCTGAAGTCGTTATCGTCGACCCGCCCCGCGCAGGTTGCGACAAAAAAGTTTTGGAGACTTTCGCCGCGATGAAGCCCGAAAAAATTATCTACGTTTCCTGCAATCCCGCCACGCTTGCCCGCGATTTGAAAATTTTGGACGAACTCGGCTATCGGACAAAAAAAATTCAGCCCGTCGACATGTTCCCGTTTACGTCCCATGTCGAGAGCGTCGCACAAATTTTTAAAAGCTAACGCCCTTGATAAATTTGGTCGAAAGTCGCGCCGTCTGCAAAATGATCGTCGTGTGCTTTGACCCAGCTACCGAACGCCTCATCAATCGTAAAAAGTTCCAGCGGCTCGAAGGTGTCGGCATATCGCGCTAAAATTTCCGGATTGCGCGGGCGATAAAAATTCTGCGCGGCAACTTCCTGCCCCTCCGGCGAGTAAAGATAATTCAAATACTCCTCGGCAAGTTCGCGGGTGCCCTTCTTGTCGACGATTTTATCAACAACCGCAACGCTCGGTTCGGCAAGAATGCTCAAACTCGGCGTGACAATCTCGTAATCGTCGGGGAAAGTTTTCGTGGCGAGCAGGGCTTCATTTTCCCACGCCAGCAACACATCGCCCTTGCCGCCCTCAAAACTTTTAGTCGCGCCGCGTGCTCCGTCGTCTAGCGCAACGACATTGGCAAAAAGTTTCCTCATAAAATTTAAAATCTGCTCCTCGTCGCCGTCAAAATTTCTGCGAGCAAATTCCCACGCGGCAAGATAATTCCACTGTGCGCCGCCCGAAGTTTTGGGATTGGGCGTGACAATTTTAACGTCGTCGCGAATCAAATCGTCCCAATCGCGAATGTTTTTAGGATTGTCTTTCCTGACCAAAAAAACAATCGTCGAAGTGTAGGGCGAGGAGTTGTCGGGGAATTCCATGCGCCAGCCGCCGCGAATCAGCCCGGCATTTTTTATTTGCGTCACGTCATAGGAAAGCGCGAGCGTCACGACGTCCGCTTCCAGCCCGTCGATAACTGCGCGGGCTTGCTTGCCGGAGCCGCCGTGCATTTGCTTTATAGAAACTTTATTGCCCCGCCCGTCTTCCCAATGCGCTTTAAATTTCTCGTTGTAGTCGGCATAAAGTTCGCGGGTCGGGTCGTAGGAGACGTTCAAAAGTTCCTGCGGCTCAGAATTTTTTTCTGCGGCGCAACCGTTCATAAGCAAAGCCGCGCAGAGTGTAAGGAGAATTTTCTTCAAGCGTCAAACCTCCTTTTTGACAGTGTCGCAGGATTATTTTATAATTAAAAAAAGTTTTTTTCAAGGATGGCGATTAACATGAAAATTCAAGGCGCGGTCATCATAGAACAGGGCGTGACGTTCGCAATCGTCGTCGTCAATCGAACGGTAACCAACTACACGTCGCGGGCACTTCGCGTGCGCCAATACTTGACGCAATTTTTCCCGAACATGCCGATAATTTTAATGTCGCAGGATTCAAACGGCACTCCGCATTACTACGGGCGCAAAGACATTGTACAATTTTTAAATTCAGTTCGGCTCGACCAAATTCCCTGGAAGGAGTATCGCATTTATTAATGGAAAAAATTTTATTGCACATGTGTTGCGGACCGTGCTCTTGCTACCCGACGAAAAAGTTGCGCGCGGAGGGCTTTGAGCCGGTCGGCTATTTTTTTAATCCGAACATACACCCGCACCAAGAGTGGCGGCAACGGCTGAAAACTGCGCGGGAATTTTCGGAGAAGGTCGGGATAAAATTTTTCGCGGAGAATCATTACGGCTTGCGGGAGTATTTGGAAAAAGTTTGGGGCGTCGTCGACGAGCAAGACACGATTCAATTTGGCGACGGTTTTCACAGACGTTGCGGCATTTGCTATTCGTGGCGATTGAGCGAGGCGGCAAAATTCGCGGCGGAAAATAATTTTGAGTGGTTCACGTCGACGCTCTTTTACAGCCGCCACCAAAATCACGAGCTGATGAAAAAAATCGCCGAGCACTTTGCGAACGTGTTCGGCGTGAAATTTTTTTATGAAGACTTCCGCGTCGGCTGGCAGGAAGGCATTGACATAAGTTTGGAGCTGGGACTTTATCGGCAAAATTATTGCGGTTGCATTTTCAGCGAAGAAGAACGTTTCAGCAATGACGTGCGCAAGGCACGGCGGAATTTTTATAAACAGCAACGTGGAGAATAAGTAAAATTTTTAATCGATTGATAAAAGCAACCAAACTTGTTAAAATCTGCACAAAATCCTTTGAAAGGAGGACGAGGAATGCCTAGACAAATTCGCAAAGTCGCTGTAGTTATTCCAACTTACAAGGAAGAGCTCAACGAGTTTGAAAAAATTTCGCTAGCGCAGTGTAGAAAAGTTTTGGGCAAGTACCCGCTGATATTCGTCGCACCCAAAGGAAAAAATTTTCCTTACTTAGAAACGGGCGATATGCTCGTTCAGTTCTCGCCACTATTCTTCCAAAGCACTGAGACTTACAATCAACTCATGATGTCGCCGCAATTTTACGAGCCGTTCCTAGATTTCGATTATATTTTGATTTATCAGCTCGACGCCTTTGTTTTCTACGACGCGCTGGAATTTTTCTGCGACCTCGGCTACGATTATATCGGCGCACCCGTTCCTTATCACTCATGGTATACCTGCACAGAAAAAAGGATTCCTCGTGTCGGCAACGGCGGCTTTTCTCTGCGCAAGGTCAGAACTTGTCACAAACTTTTGACGCAATGCGTTGGCTTCCCCGAATGGCAATTTCTTCTCGATAACTTTTTTGAGGACTATTTCTTCGGTCTGTGTGGTGTTCGCGACGACGTAAAATTCAACACTGCGCCTTTTCTCGTCGCGCTTTGTTTTGCTGTTGATTATTTTCCCGACCGTTTCTTAAGGCGCATCGGCAACAAAATTCCGTTCGGTTGCCACAGCTGGCCAAATTGCAGTGCCGATGCCTACGTTGAACTTTTCCGGAGAGCCGGCTACGACTTGAGTCCGCTCCGCGTTAAAATGGGCAACAAAGATTACGACCGAGCTTTTCCGGTTTCCATGGAAGGCGTCGCGATAAAACGGCTGATTCGTGGAATTAAGCACGGGCAATCTGTCCTGCAATACTTGCCGGCGAAAAAATTTGCCTCCGTCTTTGTCGTACGTAATCTTGAAGTCATGAAAATTTTGGCGGGAATGATTCAGGAAGATTGCCCGTTTACCGACAAAATTTTTTTCTACGACAGGAAAGAAGGCTCAAAAATTATTCGTGACATGACACGCGAAAATTTGCCGCACCTAGTGCTCAGTACCTATTACGACGAACCTTTAATCGAACAGATTGAAGAGCGCGGGCTTAACTACGGCGAGCATATCATTTCCTTCCGCCGCGAATATCTCAAGCATTGCGAAAAAATTTTCCACAACCTTGGCAAATGAAAGGATGAATCATTTTGTCAACGAAAGTCGCTGTCGTCATTCCAACTTACAAAGAAGAGCTTAACGAATTTGAAAAAATTTCACTCGCGCAAGTCAGAAAAGTTTTGGGAAAATATCCGCTTGTTTTCGCCGCGCCCGAAGGAAAGAACCTCGCCTTCGCAAGACCGTGCGACTTGGTTGCGTACTTCCCGCCACAATTTTTCAAAGATGTTGCGGCTTACAATCGACTCATGATGTCGCCGCAATTTTACGAGGCGTTTCTGGACTTCGATTATATTTTGATTTATGAACTCGACGCCTTTGTTTTCTACGACGCACTAGAATTTTTCTGTGCTCTCGGTTACGATTATATCGGTGCGCCGTGGCCAGCTTTTAATCCCAGAAAAACTGGCGATAAAGTACTCCGTGTCGGCAACAGCGGTTTTTGTCTCAGAAAAGTTAAAGCTCACTATGATTTTTTGAACGAACAAAGAGATTTAACCTCCCAGTTGATGGGAGTGCCCAACGATGATTTTTTTGCTTTTTGCGGCGTGCGGGAAGATATAAATTTCAAAGTCCCGCCCGTCTATGTTGCCGCCCGTTTCTCGCTCGAATATCTCCTTGAACACGCCGTAAAAAATCTTGGGAACAAATTGCCGTTCGGCTGTCATGGCTGGTCGAAAATGAGCGCGGATTTTTATGTCAAGCTCTTCGCGCGGTTTGGTTATGACTTGCGCCCGTTTAGGAGCAGAATGAAAAATTTGGATACAGAAATTATTGCCGAATACTTAGAGCGTTTGGCGATAAATCGGCTGGCTCGTGGAATTAAGCGCGGGCAATCTGTCCTACAATACTTGCCGACGAAAAAATTTGCCTCCGTTCGTGTCATTCGTAGCCCCGAATCAATGAAAATTTTGGCGGGTATGATTCAGGAAGATTACCTGTTTACCGATAAAATTTTTCTTTACGACTTAAAAGATTATCCTAAACTTATAAACGATTTGAGGCGCGAAAATTTGCCGCACCTCGTGCTCAGTGCCGAATGCGACGAATCTTTAATCAAACAGATTGAAGAGCGCGGATTAATCTACGGCGAACATGTCATTTCCTTCCGACGAGAATATCTTAAGCATTGCGAAAAAATTTTCCACAATCTCGGCAAATAAAAAAAGGCGGGCGGTCAAGCGACCATTCGCCAAAATTTTTTATGTAAACGTTGCTCAATAATTTTCTGCGTTGACTTCAAAGAAACTCTGCGGGTGGAAGCAAACGGGGCAAGTGTCGGGAGCCGTCGTGCTTAAGACCAAATGTCCGCAATTTCTGCACTCCCAAAGCGTGACGCCCGCTTTCTTGAAGACTTCCTGCGCCTCGACGTTCTTTAAAAGTTTGCGATAGCGTTCCTCGTGGTGTTTTTCAATCGCGGCGACTGCGCGGAACTGTTCGGCAAGTTCGTGGAAGCCTTCCTCGTCGGCCTCGCGTGCCATGCGCGGATACATGTCCGTCCACTCGAAATTTTCGCCGTCAGCAGCGTGAACGAGATTTTCTTCCAAACTGCCCAACTCGCCCAACGCCTTGAACCAAAGCTTGGCGTGTTCCTTCTCGTTGTCGGCGGTTTTTAGGAAGAGCGCGGCGATTTGTTCGTAGCCGTTCTTCTTAGCGACGCCGGCAAAGTAAGTGTATTTGTTGCGCGCTTGAGATTCGCCCGCGAACGCCTCCAAAAGATTTTTCTCGGTCTTAGTGCCCGCGTAT
>JAFPVP010000047.1 GCA_017412925.1 Selenomonadaceae bacterium | reverse complement strand
AATCGTTCACAAACTCATTCATGCAACTAATCTTGAAACTATTCAACGTTGCCTGAAAGCCTGTAAACCAAATATCCAGAAACTCAATGTGTTAAGAAAATTAGTTGGAAATAAAATCCTTTCGGTAGATTGATTAGATTGAAAGAAATGTCGAAGATGGAACGCCGTGTGCGCTGAAAGTCGCTTGCACGGTGTGGAGTGTGGGAAAAGGTAGCGATTACTTCAAAGAATTACCTATCAATATTTGACAAAATTGGCGTGCCGAGCATTACGATTAAAGTCGGCGCGGAAAATAATAAACATATACATCCCGTGCCGCAAAGTCAATTCAATAAAATTTATTTACAGAATAAAAATGTAGTCTATGCCACCGCCTACAACTTGAAGCTTGAATAGAAATTAAAAAGCGGCTTCGTTTCCAAAGAAATTGAGCCGCTCTTTTAGTTTATCGTCCGTTGCGTTTGTGATAGAAAATGTATTGCTGGAGAATGCCAGCGTTCTTGCCGAAGGTGTCGAAAATATTTTCGCCGCTAAAGTCCTCGTCAATCGCGCGCTTAATCCAAACATCGACGGGCGCACGGTCGACGCGGTGATAGGCAAAAAGCGCGACACAGTTGGCAACCTTATCGCCGACGCCGCGAATTTTTTTCAAGCTCTCGACAAGATCCTCGTCCGAAAAATTTTCAAGCGCGGTCAAATTTATTTCGCCGTCCGCAACTTTTTTCAGCGCGTCTTTGATGTAATCTTTGCGATAGGCAAGCCCAAGCCCCGTTAAATCGTCCGTGAAGTCCTCGACGTGCGGGAAAAGATTTACTTCGCCGACGCGCCGCCCGAACCTTGCGCAAATTCTTTCGACGGAGCTTCTAATCGCGGGAATATTTTTGCGCTGACTGATGATGAAACTTATCAACATTTCAAACGGCTCTTGATTGAGAATCCGAATCCCTTTGCCAAACTCCGTTGCGTCGAGCAAAATTTTTTCGTAAGGCTTGCCCGCCGCAAAATTTTTTATGTCGCGCCGAATGTCCGCGTAGTTCGTTTTAAGGTCGAAATAATTTTTCCAGACGCGCTCCCAATCCGCCGTCGAACAATCAGCCTCAAAAATATTTTCGCCGCGCTGGCTGATGTGCAAAATATTTTCGCCGCAGATGAATCGGAAGACGCCGTCCGAAATTTCTTTAGGGCGGAAGCATTGCCCGCTGTCGACGATTTTTTTCAAGTCTAAGTCGTCGTCAATTTTTATTTCCAAAACATACCCTCCCAAAAAATTTCTGTTGCGTTCACGGGAACTTTGGCGATTATCGGCAAGCCTGTCAGTGCGGCGATCATTTTCTCGTTGTCAACGTCGATTAAACTTTCTGTGCGAAAGCGATTGAGCACGACGCCCCTTGTCGGAATATTTTTCGCCCGCAAATATTCTACAGTCAAGACAGTTGCGTTAATCGCGCCGAGTCCCGAATCCGCGACGATAATCACCGGCAAGCCGAACTTTTTAACAAGGTCAGCCAAAAAAATTCTCTGATTATCCCAGCGCAAAGGACAAATTATCCCGCCGCTCCCCTCAACAACGAGGAACTCAAATTTTTTTTGCGCCGCTTTAAAATCGCGTTCGAGCATGGGAATTTCTATCGGGCGATTTTCCAACTGCGCCGCCAAATGCGGAGAGACCGACTCTTTGTAAGAGTAGGAAACAAATTTTTCGTCCGGCAGATTGGCGGCGATTTTTACGTGCCATGCGTCGGCAGGCAGTTTGTCAATCTCTTCGCCCGACGCCGCAAATTTGTAATAGCTCGCGTTAATTCCCATGCCGCGCAGTTTTTTGACAATGAGAGCCGTCACAAAAGTCTTGCCAACATCTGTGCCCGTGCCCGTAACAAAAATGCAGTTGCTCAAAGCCAGAACCCCGCCTTCTTAAGCCGCAACGCTAAAATCGCCGCCATGACGCACAAGACGCCGTCGGGCACCACTTGCAGGACAAAGCTGTCGATAAACAAAACCCATAACGTCAGCGGCGCGTCGATTACGTAATTTGAGACGACGTAAAGCCAACTCATGCCGATTGCGTAAACTATCAACATGCCGATTAAATTTACCGCGAGAATGTTTTTGAAGTTCGCGACCGCTAACATCCTTGAAAATCTTCCGCAGAACCACGCTTGCACTATGAACCCGACCAAATATCCGAATGTCGGCTTGAACAAATATCCTATGCCGCCGACCGCCGCGAAGACCGGCACGCCGAGCAAGCCCAGCAAGACGTACGCGCCGACCGCCAAAGCTCCCAATCTTTCGCCCAAGACCAAACCCGCAAGCAACGTAAATAAAAATTGCAGTGTGTAAAAGTCCGCGCCAATCGGTATTCTGATGAAAGTCCCAACCGTGATTAGTGCTACAAACAGCCCCGCTAAAACCAATTCGCGAACGCTTAAATTCAAAACAATCGTCCCCTTTAAGTTTAAAGTTTTCGCTTAAAATACAGGGGACGTTGTTATTTGTCAACCACATTTTTTAAAATGGTTAATGTTCGGTTAACCGCGTGAAAACTTTTTTGACAACCGAAGCCGGCACGTCGCCGCAAATTTCCACGTCGCCGAAATTTTTCATGAGCACCCAATTAACTTTGCCGCCGACGGTTTTTTTATCGCGGAAAGTCACGGCGTAAAGTTTATCGGCGTCAAGCCCCGCGCAGGTCGCCACCATGTCGAAGCGTTTCAAAAGTTTTTCGAGCCGCTGAACATTTTCCGCCGAAGTTTTGCCGAGTTCGTGACTAATTTGCGCCGCCGCCACCATGCCGATTGCAACTGCCTCGCCGTGACGATATTTTTTGTAGCCAGTCTGCTCCTCAATCGCGTGCGCCAGCGTGTGCCCGAAATTTAAAATTCGCCGCAAGCCGGATTCTTTTTCGTCCGCAGCAACAACTTCAGCTTTGATTTCGCAGGAACGCTTGACGACGTGCGCCAGAGTTTTCAAGTCGCGTTGCAAAATTTTTTCGGCGTTGTCCTCAAGGTAAGCAAAAAAATTTTCGTCGCTGATGACGCCGTACTTGACGACCTCGCCCAGTCCAGATTTTATTTCACGTTCGGGCAAAGTTTTCAGGAAGTTTAAATCGATAAAAACTGCGCGGGGTTGATGAAATGCTCCGATTAAATTTTTGCCCAGCGCGTGATTTACGGCAGTTTTGCCGCCGACGGAAGAATCAACCTGCGCAAGGAGCGTCGTGGGAATTTGAATCAAATTTATTCCGCGCATGAACGTCGCCGCCACGAAGCCCGCCAAATCTCCGACAACGCCGCCGCCCAGCGCAATCACGACAGATTTTCTATCAAGCCCCGCCTCAATCGCCCGCGTGAAAAGTTTTTCCGCCTCGCCGAGACTTTTGGAAGTTTCGCCGTCGGGAATCAGCGCGACTTCGTAAGGAAATTTTTCCGCGCACACGTCTAAAATATTTTTCTGCGTGACGAGCAGAGCCTTGCCCGTTATAAAATTTTTCACGTCGCCCAAAATATCCTTGCCGATAAAAATTTCGTAGCTCTTCGCGCCGAGGTCAACCAAAATTTTTTCCATGCTCTCAACTCCTGAACTGCCGCAAATATTTGCAGATGTCGTCGATAATTTGCAACGGTGACCACTCCGTCGTGTCGACTTGATAATCTGCGCGGTCGTAAAATTTTTTCCGTTCAGCAAGGAGTTTTTTTATCGTCTCCAAGCGTTCGGAACCGCCGCCGTCTAAAACGGGACGCTCACCGCGCCGCGCAGTTCTAGCAAAAATTTCTTCCGGCTCCGTCGTCAAGCAAATCAGCACGCCCGAACTTTTCAGCAACCGCAAATTTTCCTCGTCCTTGACCGTGCCGCCGCCCGTCGCTATCACCAGCCCGCGCCGTTCCGAAAGTTCTTTGACGGCGGATTTTTCTAGTGCGCGGAAATGTTCTTCGCCGAACCGC
Source organism: Selenomonadaceae bacterium (assembly GCA_017412925.1). Classification (GTDB taxonomy): domain Bacteria; phylum Bacillota; class Negativicutes; order Selenomonadales; family Selenomonadaceae; genus Quinella. Next base: position 19,029 of record JAFPVP010000047.1, on the reverse strand, counting down.
TCAAAAATTTTCGGAATGGAAATTTTCTGCTCCGCCTCGATTTTTTTGTCGATGTCGACGAACGGTCGCCCCAACTTTGTCGCCAAAAGTTTTCCGAGGCTCGTTTTGCCCGTCCCCATGAAGCCCGTCAAAATTACGTTGTCTTTCATAAGCCGAAATCCCTCGCCAGCCGCGCACGATAATTTTCTAGATTGGCAAGCGTATCACAGAGCGCGTCGCCGCCAAATTTTTCTGTGAAGGCGTCCGCCGTCACGATAGCCGCCATCGCCTCACCGACGACCGCCGCCGCCCATATCGCGCAGGTGTCAGAACGTTCTTTGCTCGCCGTCGTCGCAAGTTTCGTGGCAATGTCGACGGTCTGCAACGGCTTCATCAAAGTTGGAATCGGCTTCATCGCCGCGCGAATGATTAAATCCTCGCCGTTGGTCATGCCGCCCTCGAAGCCGCCCGCCCGATTTGTTTTGCGGAAAATTTTGCCGCCGTCGATAAAAATTTCGTCGTGAACTTCGCTGCCGAGTTTCGTCGCGTTTGAAAAGCCGTCGCCGAGTTCGACCGCCTTAATCGCTTGAATCGACATGAACGCCGCCGCAAATTTCGCGTCCAACTTTCTGTCCCACTGAATATGACTGCCCAAGCCCGCTGGCACGCCCGAAACTTTAACTTCAAAAATGCCGCCGACCGTGTCGCCCAAATTTTTTGCCGCGTCGATACGGTTTTTAATTTCCTGTTCGCCTGTCACTCCGCCCACGCTCAAAACTGCGCTAGAAATTTCCACGCCGCAACTTTGCAGAAAAATTTTGCACAACGCGCCCGCCGCAACTCGCATTGTCGTTTCGCGGGCAGAAGACCGCTCCAAAATGTCGCGCACGTCCGAGCGGGCAAATTTCGCCGCACCCGTCAAGTCAGCGTGACCGGGGCGAGCGTTTGTAACTTTTTCTCCGAACGGCGAACCTTCCGCGCTCATGCGTTCGCTCCAATTCTTCCAATCGCGATTCTCGACGCTTAAAGTTATCGGACTGCCAATCGTCTCGCCGAACCGAATCCCCGATAAAAATTCTACGCGGTCGCTCTCAATTTTCATGCGCCCGCCGCGCCCGTAGCCGCCCTGCCGCCGTTTAAGTCCCGCGTTGACAAATTCGCTCGAAACTTTGACGCCCGCAGGCAAGCCCTCCAAAATACAAATTAGCCGCGAACCGTGACTTTCGCCGCCGCTTATATATCGTACTGCCATAAAATTCCTCCAAAAAATTATTAAGCTAGAAATGCGTAGCATTTCGTTCCGGCGCGGCGATTTGGCTAAAAATTTCTCAACGATACGTCGCGCACGCTGTTTGGTTACTTTTTAAAAGTAACCGCCCCGCAATAAGGCGTAAAAAAATTTTTCAAGTATAAGAGCCGACAATGTAGCCGCCGTCCACGAAAAAATTTTGCCCCGTTATCCAAGCTGCGCGGTCGCTGAGCAAAAATAAAATCGTACCCGCCACGTCGCGCGCCGTGCCCAAGCCCAAAAGGTGCCGCGAAATTATTTCCTCGCTCGCCGTCGCCGCGTACATTTCGTTTTCCATCATTTCCGTTTTGACCAGCGCGGGTGCCACAGAGTTTATCCGGTGCTTGCCGCGAATTATTTCCGCCGCGAAAGATTTCACTGCCGCTTGAACTGCCGCCTTCGCCGCCGAATACGCGAACAAACTTTTTCCGCTGAATTCGCCCGCGATTGAACTCATCAGCACAAACGACCCGCCGCCGTCCGAAAATTTTTTCCGCGTCGCCGTCTGAATAAATTTCACCGCGCCCCAAAAACTCGTGTCGAAAATTTTATGGGCAAGTGCTTCGTCAAAGGAATTTAGCGGCGTCAAGCCCCAAATCCCCGCCGTGTACACTCCGCCGTTGATTCTGCCGACCGTGCTCGTGAAATTTTCTAGAATTCTCGTCCAATCGTCCGCCGTCGCCGTGATTACGTCTAATTGCTCCGTAAAAATTCTCGGCGGGCGTTTAACCAAGCTGACGGGCGAATTTTTTTTCAGCTCGTTGAGCCGCTCCAAATTTCTGCCGATTGCCAAGACGTTCGCGCCGCTTTGTGAAAGCTCCAACGCCACTTGCCGACCGATTCCAGACGACGCCCCGACGACTACAAAATTTTTCCCTTTAAAATCAAAAGTTACGCTCAAAATTTTTCTCCCCTAAACGAATCTGCAGACGTGGTCAACCGCGATGTCCGAAAAGCCGTAAGCCTCCGCCTTAGTCAGCCGCCCATTGCACACGTCGTGAATTTTTTCCAAAAGTAAATCGCCCGCCGCCGCAATCGTCAGCTCGCCGGCGATAATCCCGCTCAAGTCCGCGTCGATATTGTCTTCCATCCACGAATAAGTTTGCGCGTTGGCTGTGACTTTCAGCACGGGGACAATCGCGTTACCAGTGGGCGTGCCGCGTCCCGTCGTGAAAATTATCGCGTTGCAACCCGCCGCCACCATTGAAGTTACCGAAGAAATATCGTAGCCCGCCGTGTCCATGACGATTGCGCCGCGTTTGGTCGGGCGTTCAGCTTGATTCAAGACCTCGACAATCGGGCGCGTGCCGCCCTTGCGTATGCAGCCCAAACTTTTCTCGTCGATAGTCGAAAGTCCGCCGAATTTATTTCCAGGCGTCGGCTGACCTGCTCGACAATCTTGACCCGCCGCTTTAAGGTGCGCTTCGTAGTCCGCGCAGATTTTTATAATTTTGTTGTGGAGTTCGGGAGTCGCCGCGCGTTTCGCCAAAACGTGTTCGCCGCCAATCCACTCAATCGACTCGCTCATCAACGTCGACGCGCCCAAATCAATCAATTTGTCGCTAAGTTCGCCGACCGCAGGATTTGATGCAATGCCGCTCGTCGCATCAGAGCCGCCGCACTCAATCCCCAACAACAGCTCCGAAATATCGCAAAGTTCTTTCTGCTGAAGAGCCGCCTCCGCCGCCAAATCTCGCGCCGCACGCACCGCCTTTGAAATTGTCTTGAGCGTGCCGCCCTCCTCTTGAATCCCGAACGACACGACCGGCTTGCTTGTCATCGATTGAATTTTTTCGCGCAATTTGGCATGAGGAACCGTTTCACAGCCCAACCCGATTATCACCACGCAAAAGACGTTCGGATTGCACGCAAAGCCCGTCAAAATTTTCTGCGACAGGTCAGTATTGGCTTGCACGTCCGAACAGCCCGTGTTGAAAATTATGTTGACCGCGCCGCGCACTTGGCTCGCCACAATTCGCGCCGTCTCACTGCCGCAAGCGCACGTCGGCAATATCAAAACATGATTGCGAATGCCAGCGCGACCGTCCGCCCGTTTATAGCCCCAAAAGTTCATTCAAATCATCTCGCTCTCGTAGTCACGCGGCACGCTGAAAATATTTTCGTGGGAAACCCAGCCGCCCGCCGCAATGTCAGCCGACGCCTCGCCGATAATTTCCCCGTACTTGAAAATTTTATCGCCGGCAGAAATTTTTTTCAGCGCGACCTTGTGCCAAATCGGAATGTCCTCGACGCAGACAATTTCGCCGCCGCCGAGGATTTTTATCGTCTCGCCCGCCGTAGCCGCAGCCGTACACGTCGCCACGTTGTCTTTTTTATCAAGCAAAATCGCGTTCGCCATAAATTTTCTCCTTCCTCATATTTTTACTTGAAAATTTTCTGTACGTATGCCATAATTCACGCGGCAGGCTCGGTGAGTCGGCTCTCCTCTCGCAAGAGAGGGGGTGATGTCATGGATAAAAACGACTGGCAGCTCATTCTCAGCATCGTCAATATCATTTTGGCATTGCTCACGCTCCTGAAGTAATTTAGGAACGAAAAAAGCCGCGAAAGCGGACGCGACCTTCTTCACCTAACATCGTATTAAGAGAGGAGATCGACGTTCCCCAACACCGACCTGCCTTAAAGTTGTCAAATTGACTTTGCAAAATTTATCACACGCTCAAGCTTTTGTCAAATGTTGAACGGCTAAATTTTTTCTGTTATAATCCCGCCAATGCTACCACCCTTGGAACGGCATTAATCCTGAACGAGGGGAGGTGACAAGAATGCTCAGCATATTCGTTTCGCTGGCAGTGGGTGTGATCGCAACCGCAGTCGGAACCGTCGCGGGAAATTACATCTACGATCGCTGGTTCAGTAGCAGACGTCGTTAACCCTTTGCTCGCCCGCTAATCGGTCTCATCAATCGGTTATGGCAAAACGAAGCCCCCGCACGGTTCATCACGCCGGCGGGGGTTCTTCGTTTGTGACAAGTATGCTCAGCACACCGTACGGGTATTTTCATATTCGCACGCAAAATTTATCACACGCTCAAGCTTTTGTCAAATATTGAACGGCTAAATTTTTTCTGTTATAATTCTGACAATGCTACCCCTTCGGGCGGCGCACGCCAAACGAAAGGAGGTGTTAGCGTATGGTTGACATACTTATCGGCTTGGCCGTGAACGTAGCGTCGATTATCATCGGCAATTACATCTACGATCGCTGGCTGAAGTAGCAGAACGTTCACCCTGATGCCCCTGACAATCGGTCTCGCTAACCGGTTAGGCAAAACGAAGCCCCCGTGCAGTTCGCTAAGTTGCGCGGGGGTTTTTCTTCGTTTGTGTTAGCTATGTTGACATACTTTGTAGATTTTCAATCTGACGAACAATTTATATCACACGCTCAAGCTTTTGTCAATGCCTTGAAAAGTTTCTGAAGCTGTGATATATTTTTTTCGGCAGTCGGTGAGTCGGCTCTCCTCTCGCAAGAGAGGGGGTGATGTCATGGATAAAAACGATTGGCAGCTCATTCTCAGCATCGTCAATGTCATCTTGGCATTGCTCACGCTCCTGAAGTAATTTAGGAACGAAAAAAGCCGCACCTGCGGACGCGACCTTCTTCAACCAATCAACTTATTAACGAGAGAAGGCGTCGACGCCGCTAAACACCGACTGCCTTAAAGTTGTCTTCTTTAAATCAACAAGAATTTATCACACGCTCAAGTTTTTGTCAACGCCTTGTAAAGTTTCATAAGCTCGGCGACGACCCGCGCCTCGTCCATGAAAAATTCCTCGAAGCCGTATGCCAAAGCAACCGCATAATCGTTTGCCTTGTGCGCCAAGCGTAATTCGTCGGGCATGGTCGCTTCGTCGTAGAGTTTCGCGAAAGTCCAATCGGGAAAATCCGCGCGCACGTCCAAAATGTTTTGCGCAGTGCGTTCAATCATGCGCCGCCGCCGCTCCGTCACCGCGCACCACGGAAAATTATTGTAAACGACATCTTTTGAGTAGCGATAACTCGTTCCCAAATATCCGCAAAAAGTTTTCGTCCACGCCATGTGAATTGAGCTGGTTAAAATTCCAAAATGATAAATCTCTGCGTCGCGAATTATTAATGTTGAATCGCCTGCAATAACTTTTGGTGATAAAAATCCGAACGGAATATATTTTCGAGCACCAGCTGAATGACGCGGCACTAAAATAAAATTTCCGCGCGGAAAATTTTCAACGTGAAATCTTATCGGTTTGTCGGAAATTTTACGAGTTCCCGCGCTTTTGCTCGCCAAACGATAATTTTTTACGTTTTCGACCCGTTCAGCGATGAGCGGGTGTTTTTTTATCTCTTCGGGCGGCAAATCCTTCAGCAGGAGACAAAAACGACGCTTGCCCTTGATAAATTCTTCCGCACCAAACCACGGCTTGAAAAATTTTGCGGATTCGGGCTCAAGTTTGATGAAGTCGTCCATTTCTTCGGGCGTGAACAAATAATTTCCGCCGTCAATCGGTTTATTGCCAATTCCAATCTCCGGAACGCCGTTTTGAAGCGGATTCGGGCGACTTTCGACGAAAATATCATCGCCGTCGACGAGATAAGCGTTAATATTGCTCGCGATGAAGATTTTTCCGCCGTCGAAGATAATTTTGGGCTTTTTATTGGGCGCGGAGCTGAAACCGACCACTACGCAGTGAACGTGCGCCATATTTTCGGAGTCGCTGAGCCATTTGAACGTTCTGTGGGCGAAATCGATATGAATTCCCTGCTTGAAAAGATTTTTCCAGAGCGTGCCGACGCTATCGCCCTGACAAACGGAATTTGTGGACACGAGCGCGGCGCGAGTTGAATTATTCGCCATGAAGTCGGCGGATTTTTTGTACCAGGCGCAAACATAATCGAGATTGCCGAGATTTTTCCAGCCGTCGAAAATTTTTTGGAGGTCGCGGGCTTGTTCGGCGGATTTCAGCCGCGCACCGACAAAAGGCGGGTTTCCAATAATAAAATCGACGTTTCGGACGATTTTTTTCCAGTCGATTTGCAGAGCGTTCGCCTTTACGATTGTCGAAAAGTTTTTCAGCGGCAAAGCTTGAAGATTTTTGCCGAGTGCGCCTTCAGTTTCTTGGAGCATTTGATTTTCGGCAATCCAAAGGGCAGTTTGCGCCACCGCGACCGCGAACGAATTAATTTCAATGCCGTAAAACTGATTGATAGAAACTTTAACGGGATTTTCGGGCAAATTAATCAGCGGGCGCAGTTCTTCGAGGATTTCATTTTCCAAACGGCGCAAGCTGATAAAAGTTTCCGTCAAAAAATTGCCGGAGCCGCACGCCGGGTCTAAAAATTTCAGCGCGGCAAGTTTATTTTGCAGTTCGAGGAGAGCCGCCGCCCGATTTTTAATCTGTTTGCGCTTTGCAAGTTCAAATTCGTCGCGTAAATCGTCCATGAACAGCGGGTCGATAACTTTGTGAATATTTTCGACGCTGGTATAAAACATTCCGCTCGCGCGCTGCCGATTTTCCTTGCTGAAAGTCGATTCAAACATCGCGCCGAAGATTGGCGGGCTGATTTCGTGCCAAGAAAACTTTTTCCGCGCGTTGAACGCACCGATTGCGGCGGTCGGGTTGCCGACGTTCTTATTGTATTCGGGTAGCGAAATTTTTTCGTCGAAAAGCCCGCCGTTTACGTAAGGAAAACTTTTAAGGGCGTCGTCGAAGTCGTCGCGCTGATTTTCGGGCGTGTTTAGCACGTTAAAAAGATTTTGGAGCGCGAAATTTCTTTCTGCGTCGCTGAAACTCTGCAAGTAATTAAAAAATTGGTTCGCGTCGAAAAGTTGCGCGTCGCCGGCGTAAAGACAGAAGACCAATCGCGTGCAAATTTTGTTCAAAGCGTCTTCGTAGTCGGAAATTTTGTTGCGCTCGTAATTTTTCGCGAAGGCGTCGTAAATTTTTTCGATTACGGCAAGAGCTTCAGCCGAAATTTTTTCTTCGGGCGGCGAATCGTCAGCTGTCGGGTCGATTAAAAACTTTAAACGCGGAAATTGATAGCGCAAGTCGCGAAGTTTTATAATTGTCGGCTCGTCGCGCCCGTTTTTGTAAATTCTGAACTCGGAAAAGTTGCAAGTGACAATCCAACGCGGCTTTTCGCTCAAAACTTGCGCATAACGTTCTGCTTGCTCGTAAGGCGTCAAAAATTTTCCGTCGGATTGCAAAATTTTTTTGGAAAGGTCGACGCCGAAACTTTTTTGCTCGATTAAAACCTTTGTGCTCGCAATGTAAGCGTCGATGAAGCCGTTGGGCACGGAAATTTCAAAGTCGATAAGCTTTTCGGGGCGTTCAATGTCGAAAACGTCGCGCAAAAGCGTCCACCAAAATTTTTGCGTGTCGCTTTTCTCGTCGCCCAGCTCGTACCAATCATTTGCGAAAATTTTTGCGGCTTCTTGGCTCATTTTGCCAGATTGAATAAATCTTCGACGGTCTGCGCGGATTTAATTTGTTCGGGCGCGAGTCTCCGTCCCAATTTTGAATCGCAGAACGAAAAAAACGATACCATGCTCAGCGAATCCCAATCTTCCACGTCCGCCAGCCGCGTCGACAAAGTTAAATCGGCGTCCGTGTCCATGATTTCTGCGAGTTTTTTGATGAATTCTTCTGTTGTCATAAAATTTTTCCTCCTAAAGTTCGATTGCGGGGTTGCCAAAGATAGTTTTGCCAGCGCGAACCTTTTTTAAGACGACACAGCCCGCGCCGACGGTCGCTCCGTCGCCGATTTTAGATTTTGGCAGGAGAACTGCGCCGCTCCCGATAAAAACTTCCGCGCCGACCTTGCAACCGCCCGAAACTGCTACGTGCGGCATGATGCAAGAAAAATTTCCAATGTTTGCGTCGTGCCCGATGATAGTTTGCGCGTTTATGGCAACGAAATCGCCGATTTGCGCCCGCTCACTCACGCCGACGAACGGAGAAATTATCAAGCCGCGCCCGATTGAAGCCGTGGGAACAATTTCCGCAAGTTCGCTGACTAAATTTATAAATTCGCCGCCGCGAGCCAAAATTTTCTCGATAATAACTTTTCTGGCGTGCGGAGTGCCGATTGCGCAAGTAAAAACGTCGTCCGCGCAGATTTTGTAATTTTCAACGTCGCCCAAAACTTTTTCCGGCAAAAGTTCGTATTCAGCCGCAGAAAGTTTAATATCGCCGTCGAGAAAACCTTTTATCCGCCAATCGACGCCGAATCCTAAAGATTTTTGCGCGTGCCAATAAATTTCGCGGGCAAAGCCTCCAACTCCAATAATTATCAAATTTTTCATGAGGTTATCTCCAAAAAAAGTTTTTAGAACGATAATTTTTCAACGCCTGAAGATTTTTCCGACGAATACACGAGTTATTAGCGCGAAAATCATTATTCCGCCGATAATCATCAACATAAAAACCGGAGCCGGCAAATTTGTCGCGGGCGTCGCGAAAATATGCTTCATTAAAATTCGATCGAGGACGCGATTTAGGAAAAAACCCGCCGCGCCGAATATCATCAGCGTTAAAGTTACCGCTCTGTAAAAAATTTTCCACGAACGCGATAGATTTTCCAACTTTAGCAGGTTTAAAAGCCGCCCGCGCAGTTCTCGCCAGTGCAAACCGATATGCACGCCGATTAAAATCATCATTATGTACGGTGCCGACTTGTGCAGGCTTTGAATCGTTACACTGCGCCGCAATAAGCTGCCGACAACGTCTGGAAAGAGATAATTTGACATGCAAACGCCCGTAAACAAAATTATCGCCGCGCAAATCGCCAATGCAAGGTTTATTTCGATTGAAAAGAATTTTTTAGGCGAAATGTCTTTAAATGTGCTCGTAAACCGCCGAAAATTAATCGCGACGTGAAAAATCGCCAATATCAGCATTATCACGCCTAAAATTTCGTGTAAAACTTTTGGCAGGTAATGAAAACTCAATTCCGCCACGAACAGCGCGAGTAAGACGACATCAAGTAAAAATTTCTTCATCAGTCTAAAATTTTGTCCAAACCGACCGTCAAACCGCGCAAATTGCGAACTTTTTTGCAGGCAAGCACCACGCCAGGCATAAATGAATCTCTGCCCGTCGAATCGTGGCGAATCGTGAGCGTTTGACCCAATCCGCCGAAAATAACTTCCTGATGAGCGACGTATCCGGGCAATCTGACGCTGTGAATCCTTATTCCGTCAAAATCCGCGCCGCGAACGTGCTCCAGCCGCTCAACTTCGTCCGGATGACCTTGTTTGTGCGCTTTTCTAACCTCAGAAATCATTTTCGCGGTTAATTCGGCGGTTCCGCTCGGCGCATCGAGCTTTTTGTCGTGGTGGAGTTCGATAATTTCAACTTCGGGCATGTATTTTGCGATTTTTTGCGCCGTCAACATCATCAACACCGCGCCCAACGCAAAATTCGGCGCGATAAATGCCGGAGTATCATTTTTTTCTGCAAACGCGCGAATTTTTTCCTTTGCGTCGTCGCTCAAGCCGGTTGTGCCGACAACGGGCGAAACTTTATTCTCCAGCGCAGTCATCACGTTTTTGAAAGCGACATCGGGGCGCGTGAAGTCAACCATAACGTCAGGCGCAAATTTTTTAAGCGCGGCGTCCAAATTCGTCTCAACTTTTAAATTTTCGACCTCGCCAGCAAAAATATCGACCGCGCCGACCAATTCCAGTTCAGAATCGGCTTTAACCGCGCCGCAAACCGTGCGACCCATGCGTCCGAGCGCACCGTTGACCAAAACTTTAATCATTTTGCAAACCTCCTACATTTTAACAAGCCGTCCGCCGTTTATCAGGTACAAATACTTTTCGGCGACTTTAATTTTAAGCAAAGCCTCGACTGCCGCCGCGTAAAGTTCGATTTGAACCCGATAACGTTCGGAAATATCTTCGGAATCGCGGTCAGTCTTGTAATCAAGCAAAATCCAGTTGCCAGCCGCGTCTTTGAATAGCAAATCGATTATCCCTTGAATAAAAATCTTCTCGTCGACGTGAAAAAACCTTTGCGCGTCAATTAATCGGCTAAATGGCAGTTCTCGATAGAATTCTCGCGCTGAAATTAATCGTTTGCCTATTTCACTCGCGAAAAACTTTGAAATCTTGTCCGCGCGAATCAATTTTACGTGCTCCGAAGGAATAATTTCACGTTTTGCAAGCTCTTCGACCTGCGCAAGGACTCCTTTTGTCGATAAATCGCCGCTTAAGTTCAAAGATTGCATGACTTTATGCATTAATGAGCCGAATTCCGCGCCAGAAACTTCTTTTTTCTGTAAAAAGTTCGGTCTGCGGTAAATAAATTTTTTCTGCGCGAAATTTTCAAGCGTCGGCAATTCTTCTTCCTCTGCGCGGCGTTTTAGTTCAGTTACGGATAATTTTGCGGGGATTTTTTCAATAGACGGCAAAAATTTTTCTGGAGCGTGCGAAATTTTCTCCTTTGCACGTTCGATTGACCGTTCTTGAACTTTTTCGACCTCCGATTTATCAATTAGCCGCGAAATTATGACCGGCGCGAGCGAATCTTTTATCGGAAGCAGCCAATCCATGAATTTATTCGCCGATAAGATGTCATAATCGTCCGGAACGTCGACGGCGCGTAATTTTTCGAGCGCGGACTTCGATGTCGTCCCAATTAAAAATAATTTCTCTTCAGCCCGCGTCAAAGCCACGTATAACAGCCGCAATTCTTCCGCGCGTGATTCGTCGGCGATTTTTTTTGAAATTGCTTGCGTCGCCAGCGTTTTTACTTTAAGTTGGGAATTTTTCGGCGTTCTATACGCTCCAATTCCAAATTTTTTGTGCATAAAGAGATTTGCGCGCGAATAATCCTCGTCATTGAATTTTTTTCCGACTCCAGCAACGAAAACAACGGGATATTCCAAGCCTTTGCTGCCGTGAATCGTCACAACGCGCACAACATTTTCATTTTCGCCTAAAATCGTCGCCGTAGACAAATCTTTCCCGAAATTCTTAAGTTTGCCGATAAAATCAATGAATCTCGACAATCCATGAGCGTTTGTAGCCTCAAAATCAGCCGCGCGGTCAATTAAAATCCGTAAATTCGCCTGACGAACGTCTCCGCGCTCTTCACGACCGATTGAATCATAATAGCCCGTTTCGCGATAAAGATTGCTTAAAAGTTCGGGAACGCCCATTTGTCGAGCAATTTCGCGCCAATAATTGAGTTTTGACAGGAAATTTTTGCATTTTTCCGAGCCATTAGCTACCGCAGTGTAAAAATCAACGTCTGGATTTAAAATTCGGATTTCTGCGAGTTCTTCCGCGCTAAATCCGCCAATTTGGCTCAACATTACCGCCGCAAGCGGAATATCTTGCCGCGCGTTGTCCAAAATGCTCAACAAACTCATTATAACTTGAATTTCATTCGCGCGAAAATAATTTTCCTCATCTGGCACGTAAGCGGGAATTCCAAACCTTTTTAGCGTGTCGAGTATCTCAAAAGCGGCGTTTTTCGGCGAGCGGTGCAAAATTACAATGTCTTTGAACTCAATTTGACGATAAATTTCGCCGTCGCGCACTAATTTTTTAGAATCAATCAGTTCGTGGATTTTTCCGGCGATGAAACGCATTTCAAGTTCAATTTCTTTGATTTCGTCGTCGCGTTCAGTCTTAATGTAATAAAATTCTGGGCGTTCGTCGAAAAATTTATCGCCAACCTCGTAATTTGCGCCGAATTGAAGCTTTGCCGCCGCATCATAGTCAATTTCTGTCGCTTTTTTGTTCATTAGCCGCGAAAAAATTTCATTCACCGCCGAAATAATCTGTTTACGGCTCCGAAAGTTCTTAGAAAGGTTTATGCAGCGATAATCTCCCATTTTCTCGCGAAAATTGAACGCATCAACCAATCTAAAGCGATAAATCGACTGTTTAACGTCTCCAACAAAAAATAAATTGTCTCCGCGCGAAATTTTTTGAACAATCGCCTCTTGAACGCCGTTTGTGTCCTGATATTCGTCGACCATTATAAATTTGAACTTTTCGCGGTAGGTGGCGACGACTTCGGGCGCAGAATCGAAAATTTTAAGCGCGAAATGCTCCATGTCGCTGAAATCAATAATTCCGCGCTCTCGTTTGGCTTCAGAGAATTTTTTAGCAAAAAGTTTCGTCACGCGAATTAATTCTTTAATCGGTGCAAAAAGTTCGCGAATATCGGCAATCATTTTGTTTTCGTCGGCTAAAAAATACTTTTCGCGCAGATTTTCAACCTTCTTTTTATAATCGTCGCGTAAATTTTTAATTCTGTCCTTGATAATCTGTTTTTCTCCGATAAATTTGCCGCCGCCGAAATTTTTTAGTTTTATCGCCCAAATTTTGTCGTAAAGTGCGTTCCAATCGCCAATTACAGCTCTTAACTCGTTAATTTGATTAAAATCGTCGCGAATAACTTCGGTTTTGATGTTATTTTCCTCGGAAAGTGCATAAGCTTCCGCGCATTCGTCAAAAATCTTTTCTAACGTCTTAAAAATGTGCGGATTAAGAAATTTAAACCAAATTGTATCCTCAAGACGGGAATTTTCGTGCAAATCATACGGTTCGGCAAGTTTTTCGAGCCAAATTTCCGGATACGGCATGCTCAACGAAAATTTGTGCAGATTTATAATCATATCGTGGATTTTTTCGTCGCCGCGAACATTTCCGCCGAATTCGTCCGTAAAATTCTTAAAAATATCGTCGCCACTTGAATAATTTTCCTCAAAAAGCTCCTCGATGACTTCGCGCTTTAAAATTTCAATCTCGTTATCGTCAGCCTTGCGAAACTTCGGATCAAGGTCGATTTTTGAAAAATTTCGCCGAATTACTGACTGGCAGAACGAATGAAACGTAGAAATTTGCGCTCCGCTCAATAAAATTACTTGTTTTTCAAGTCGCGCTTGATTTTCTGCGTCAATTTCGGTTTCTAAGCGTTTCATCAGCGCAGATTGTATTCGCGAACGCATTTCTTGAGCCGCCGCGTTCGTAAATGTCATAATTAGCAGCTCGTCTACGTCGCAAACGTTTTCTTCAAGCAATTTTACGACTCTTTCCGTTAAAGTTCGCGTTTTTCCCGCGCCAGCCGCCGCCGCTATCAATAAATTCTCGCCGCGTGCCTCGACTGCCGCTTTTTGTTCGCGTGTCAGCTCCATAATTTAAAATCTCAGCTCGCCGCGCTCCAAACGTTCGCGAAGTGTCGGAGCTTTGGCGTCTTTTTCGGCTAAAATCGTCGGTTTAAGCGTCCAATCAACATTAATTTCCAAATCGTCCCAGCGAATGTTCCCATCGCACTCCGGAGAGTAAAAATTGTCCGCTTTATACTGAATTTCTACGTCATCAGTCAAAGTTATGAATCCGTGAGCAAATCCGCGCGGAATTAACAGCTGTTTTTTGTTTTCGGCGGTTAATTCGACCGAAATCCACTTCGCAAACGTCTCCGAGCCCTCGCGAATGTCGACTGCCACGTCCAAAAGCTTTCCGCGCGTGCAACGAACCAATTTTGCCTGCGCGAACGGTGCCGTTTGATAGTGCAAGCCGCGAAGTGTGCCTTTTTGCGCCGAATACGACTGATTATCCTGCACAAAATTGAATTTTAAGCCCGCCGCCTCGAATTTCCGCGCCGACCACGTCTCCATGAACCAGCCGCGCGCGTCGCCGAATACTTTCGGCTCCAAAATCAGCACGCCGTCCAAAATTGTCTTTGTAACTTGCATAAAAATGTTTCCTCCTTTAATTTTTGCTTTCAGTTTATATTTTTTGCGTTTTATCGTCAAGATATAGAATTTTTTTCAACGCTTGACCCGTGTAAGACGTTAAAATTTGCGAAATTTCTTCCGGAGTGCCGTCCGCAACGACTTCTCCGCCTTTATCGCCACCTTCCAAGCCCAAATCAATTATATAATCCGCATTTTTTATCACGTCGAGGTTGTGTTCGATAATTATCACCGTGTCGCCGCGATTTACCAGCCGTTGAATCACTTCAATCAATTTTTTTACGTCGTCGAAGTGCAAACCGGTCGTCGGCTCGTCCATAATGTAAATATTCGCCATTTTTCCGAGCGGTCGCGCCAATTCATACGCTAATTTAACTCTTTGTGCCTCGCCGCCGCTAAAAGTGTTCGCAGATTGCCCTAATTCGATATATCCGAGCCCAACATCGTGCAAAACTTGTAAAATTCGCTTTATCGGCGGGATATTCTCGAAAAATTCCAGAGCTTCATCAACCGGCATGTTTAAAACGTCAGAAATGTTTTTTCCTTTGTAATTTACCTCTAAAGTCTCCGCATTAAACCTTTTTCCGCCGCAAACGTCGCATTTTACGTAAACATCGGGCAAAAAATTCATCGGAATCTTTAAAACTCCGTTTCCGCCGCAACTTTCGCACCGTCCGCCCTTTACATTGAAACTAAATCGCCCAGATTTGTATCCGCGCAACTTCGCGCCGTTAGTTTCGGCAAAAAGTTTGCGAATATGGTCTGCAACGCCCGTATAAGTCGCGATATTTGAGCGCGGCGTCCTGCCAATCGGATCTTGGTCAATCATCGTCACTTTGCTAATATTTAGCGGTTTTAAATCCATTTCAAGCAGTTTTGGGTAAATAATTTCCTCAACAAGCGTAGATTTTCCGCTTCCGGACACTCCAGTTATCAAAGTTAGGGCTTTAAGCGGGATTTTAACCGAAATATTTTTTAAATTGTTCTTGCAAGCGTTTTTAAACTCTAAAACTTGCGAAATATCCCGTCTAATCGTCGGAACGGGAATTTTTTTTCGTCCGCTTAAATAATCGCCCGTTAAAGAGTTTTTTTCGGCAGAAATTTCGTCCGCAGTGCCTTGAGCGATGATTTTTCCGCCATTTTTGCCAGCTCCGCGACCAATATCGACAATTTCATCAGCCGTGCGGATAGTTTCCTCGTCATGTTCAACGACAATCAGCGTATTTCCCAAATCTCGCAGATTTTTTAGCGTTTCAAGCAATTTTTCGTTGTCATGTTGGTGCAAACCTATGCTCGGCTCGTCTAAAACGTACAAAACACCCGTTAAAGCCGATCCAATTTGAGTTGCAAGCCTAATTCTTTGCGATTCTCCGCCGCTTAACGTCGCAGATTTACGCGAAAGGCTCAAATAATCCAATCCAACGTCGCAAAGGAATTTTAAACGCGAATTTATTTCTTTTAAGACCTGCGCGGCGATTTTTTTATCAGTTTCGTCGAGTTTGAGCGTCGAAAAGAACTTTTTACACGCATCAACCGATAAATCAGCGACTTCAGCGATATTTTTTCCGCAAATTTTAACGCTTAACGCTTCTGGATTTAATCTTTTACCGTGACAGGCTGGGCAAGCGTCTTCGGGCAAATCTGTCATTTTAAAATCGTGAATTGCCGCCATCCACTCATACATCGTCGTAAATTCGCGGAAATCGAACACTTTTCCCAGCCCATTACACGTTTTGCACGCGCCTTTTGGACTATTAAAGGAAAAAAGTTGCGGAGTAATGTCTGGAAGGCTAATTTCGCAGTCGACGCAAGCATTTTTCTCGCTAAACGTCAAAATTTCGCCGTCAGTTTCGACAAAAACGATTCCATTACCGAATTTTAGCGCAGTTTCGAGCGAATCAGCCAATCTTGAGCGAATTTCTCCGCGATTAATTAATCTGTCGACAATAACGTCAATCGAATGCTTTTTAGTCTTTGCGAGAGTAATTTTTTCGTCTAAATCATAAATTTTGCCGTCGATTTTAGCTCTAACGAAGCCCGCCGCGCTTAATTTGTCTAAAATATCCTTGTGAGTGCCTTTTTGATGATTAATTACGGGCGCGAGCAAACTAAAACGAGTTTCGAGCGGCAAATTTAAAATCTGGGCTAAAATTTGGTCGATACTCTGACTTTTAACAGGTTTTCCGCACTTTGGACAGTGAGGTTTACCGATTCTGGCGAATAAAAGCCGCAAATAGTCATAAATTTCCGTGACAGTGCCGACAGTCGAGCGCGGATTGTTATTTGTGGTCTTTTGATTGATTGCAATCGCCGGACTAAGCCCCTCGATGAGTTCAACGTCGGGTTTATCGGGCAAACCGAGAAATTGGCGGGCATAACTGGACAAACTTTCCAAATAACGGCGTTGACCTTCGGCATAAATGGTATCGAACGCCAAAGAACTCTTTCCAGAGCCTGAAACGCCGGTAATCACGACAAATTTATCGCGCGGAATGTCCAAACTGATATTTTTAAGGTTATGAACGCGCGCGCCGCGAATTTTTATTGAATTCAAGGTGATTTTCCCTCCGAGAGAAGATTTTTAGGTAATTATATCACACAATGCAAGCTCCACCGGCTTGAAACTGATTTTTGAAGCGTCGAAACTGATTTTTGAGCCGCGAAACGGATTTTTGAGCGTCGAAACCGATTTTTGAGCTGTGAAACCGATTTTTGAGCTGTGAAACGGATTTTTGAGTGTTGAAACGGATTTTTGAGCCGCGAAACGGATTTTTGAGCTGTGAAACGGATTTTTGAGCGTCGAAACCGATTTTTGAAGCTCGAAACGGGGTTTTGAGAGGCGATTTTAGGGGCAAAGTGCAAATTCCCAAATATGGGAATTGAACACTAAAAAAAGCCGCATTGTGACGCGGTTTTTTCGGGCATAAAAAAACTCCCCATTTTTTGGGGGTATTTTTAGGAGCAAAAGACCAATTCCCAAATACGGGAATTTGACATTTGGGCAAAAAAAAAGCCCGCACTTAGGCGAGACCGCTCAAAACTTCAAGATTTCTTAGTAAGTTCTTCGTAATGTTCAATTTTATAGTCGAGCCGTTCAATCGTCGCGCGCAAATGCTCTTCTTGCTTCTGAAGTTTGGCTCTTTGTTCGATTAAAATGTTTTTGCGCCGTTCGAGACCCGTATTTGCCTGCATCAGCGCGATATATTCGATTAACGCCTCGATTTGCACGCCCGCGCCCCGCATACACTTTATAAACGACACCCAACCGCACGCCGTTTCGTCATAATCGCGAATTCCGTTGTTTTTGCGCGGCACCGGCGGAATTAAGCCGATTCGTTCGTAATATCTGAGCGTATCCGTCGTAATCTCGTATTTTTCACTGACTTCGCCAATCGTCATAGTCATCACTCCAAAAAAAAGTTTTCCAATGCAATTTTATCAGCTGAAGTCTGCTTTAAGTCAAGTTTAAATTGTTCTGAAGAAATTTTTGCCGTTTTTGTCCTCAAAAATCTCCACAGCGAAGTTTTCGAGCTCTCCGCGCAGAAATTCGGCTAATTCGTGGACAATCGGGAACTCTGTATAAAAATGACCCGCGTCAACGACGTGAATTTTGTTTTCGAGGGCGTTTTGAGCCTCATGATACTTAACATCGCCGGTTACGAAGGCTTGCGCCCCGAAAAACTTTGCTTTTTGGATAAAATCTGCGCCCGCGCCGCCGCAAACGCCGATTTTTTTAATAATGAAGTCTCCGGCGTCGACGAGGCGGACATTATCGGCGTTTAAGCATTTTTTTACGTGTTGAGCGAATTCTAGGGCAGTCATGGGCGTTTCGAGCGTTCCGAGCCGTCCCATAGAAGAAATTTCTTCGTCGCCGAGCATTTTTATATCGTTTAGCCCGATTTTTTTAGCCAAAACGTCGTTTACTCCGCCTTCCGCGCTGTCAAGATTGGTGTGCGCGGCGAAAACAGCCAAATTATTCTTAATCAGCCGCGAAATTTTGTTTCCGAGCGGCAAATCGTAGCGGATATTCTTAATCGCGTGGAAAATCAGCGGGTGATGGGCAACAATTAGCTGTGCGTCGAGTTCAATCGCCTGTGAAATTTGATTTTCGAGCACATCGAGGCAAACGAAGACTTTTTTGACTTCAGCGGACGGATTTCCGATTAAAAGTCCGGGATTATCCCATTCTTCGGCTAATTTTCGCGGAGCCAAGCGATTTATGGCGTCCGCCACGGCTTGAACGGTGCATTTTTTCATAAATTCTCCTCCAAAAGCTTTAAAATGTCGTCAAAAGTGGTTGCAAGGTTCGGATAATCAATTTTTGGGCGGTCAATCATGACGACGGGCAGATTTAATAGCTTAGCCGCCTCCAATTTTGTATCTGCGCCGCCGATTTGCCCGCTATTTTTTGTTACAATGACTTCTGCGCTGGCGTGTTTGAACAATTCAACGTTTAATTCGGTCGAAAATGCTCCTTGCACAGCGATAATTTGTTTTGGAGACAATCCGAGAGCCTCACATTGCGCTAAAACGTCGGAAGTGGGCAAAATTCTTGCAGTCAAGTTGCAATTTGGCAGTAAGTCGACGAAAATTTTCAAATTTCTGCTGCCAATCGTCAAAAAAATATTTTTTCCGAGTTCAGACGCCTTGAGAGCGGCTTTTTCGTAATTTTCGACGTGAAAAATGTTTTCGTAGTCGAAATTGACTTCTGCGCGTTCATATCTGACGTAAAAAACCTGCGCGGCGTGTGCTGCGGCGATAGCATTGGCGGAAATATTTTTTGCGTAGGGGTGGCTGGCGTCTACGAGGAAATTAAAGTGTCCTTCGCGCAAAATTTTCTCCAAATCGTCGCGTTCAAGCATTTTTTCGTTAATTTTAATGCCCGCGCAAGTTTCTAGCAATTTTTTGCCGTAATCGCTGACGACAGAGGCAGTTACATCGAAATTTTTGGTTAAAAGCAGTTCAGCGAGCCTTCTAGCGTCTTGAGTACCCGCGATTAGAAAAATTTTCTTATTCATAGCGCAAAATTCTCTCCAAATCGTCGCGTT
>JAFPVP010000046.1 GCA_017412925.1 Selenomonadaceae bacterium | reverse complement strand
TATCAGGATTTATAAGGGAATGCCGCCGTTGACAGAGGAACAAATCCGCAGATTGGAAGAAAATAAGCCGAAATCGGACGACGACATTGATTTTAGCGATATTCCGCGCATGACAAAGGAAGAATTATCAAAATTTAGACCGGCGCGGCTTCGTAAGCAAAAAAAGAACATAGCAAGCTAAAAAAAAAGCCCTTCGGCGGCGTGTCGGAGGGTTTTTTTAGTTGACGAAGGCAAATTTTTTTGATAAAGTGTGCTTCGAGGTGATGAAAATATGATTAAAAAGATTTTTACGGCTCTGATTGCGGTTTTAATCGCGTTAAACACGTTCGGAGTGGCTGATGCAATGCCGCGCGACGAAATTTCCGCTATTCAAGTCAAAAAAGCTAAAGATTTCAAGTTCTGGACTAAAAATTCCGCCGCGAAACAGAAATTAATTGAATATGTAGCCGATGTAACCGATAAACGCAGTAAAAATTTCATTCCGATAGCGGATAGGATAGCGGTTTTCGACGTTGACGGGACGATTGCTTGCGAAACTGCGCCATTTTGCTTTGATTTTATGATGTTCGTGCACCGTGCGCTTGACGATCCGAATTATATCGCTTCCGCGCAGGATAAATCTAATGCAGAGGCGGTTAAAGCGGCGATTTACGCTAAAAATATGACAAATGACGTTCGCAGGAAGCATTGCGCGTCAAATGCGTCAGTTTTCGCCGGAATGACGGCTGAGGAGTACGCCGATTACACGAGAAACTATTTAAAAACGCCCGTAGAAGGTTTTAACAACTTAAAAGTCGGCGAAGCGTTTTATTTGCCGATGATTGAGGTAATTTCCTATCTTAAGGCGAATAATTTTAAAATTTACTTGATAAGCGGCGCGGATAGGGATTATTTGCGCACATCGGCGGAAATTTTCCCCGTCGACGGCATGATTGGCACGGATTATCGCTATGTAGCGACGAATCAGGGCGAAATTGACGGCATAGACTACACTTTGAAGCCCGAAGATAAAGTTATTCGCGGAGAATTCGTCAGCAAGGATATAAATATGAACAAAGTTAGCAATATGGCGCGCGAAATTGGTAAAAAACCGGTTTTAGCGTTCGGAAATTCGACTGGCGATAGTTCTATGATAAATTTTTCAATGCGCGGCAATAAATATCGGACTTTGGCGTTTTTTGTAATCTGCGACGACTTGGAGCGCGAATTTGGGAACATTGACAAGGCAAATAAGTGCAAAAAGCTCGCTGATAGCAACGGATGGATACAAATTTCGATGAAAAATGACTTTAAAACGATTTACGGCGACGATGTGACGCTTTCGAGATAAAATTTGGCAAAAAAATTAGGGCTAGGCTCCGAAAATTGGAGTTTAGCCCATTTTTTATTGCTGATTAGCGATTTTAAACTTGTGAATGACCTTCAAGCCGTGCAGAGAGCTAAAAAATTGGTTCTGAGGCTGATGAAAGGCGAATCAGAAGAAAATTTCAACGATATGAGTGTTTGAAGCGTCGTTGAAGAGGAGAAACAAGCATTTTTCGTCGAAAATCATGCTTGAACCTCTCCGAGAGCAATTTTTTCGATAAAAACAGGCGAAAACTGGTTTTGAAAGGCGATTTTGAGGTTTCAAAGGGCGATTTGAGTGCTCAAAGGCGAAAATCCGCCATAGCGGACAAATTAAATTGATAAAATGGCGTCATGACGCGATTCTTATTATTTTGGGTATGAAATTGGCTAAAAACGGGGGTAAAAATCCGCCATAGCGGATTCTTTTGGTTAAACGTCCGCCACAGCGGATTTTTCCATTTCATTTGACGGCAGAAAATTTTTTTGCTAAACTTGTAACGAAAACGGATTTAGAACGTATAAAGAGCAGAAAACAAATTTGGAGGCTGATAATTATGGCAGACGAAAAAATTTTGAAGGATAAAGGCTTGAAAGACGAAAAAATCTTGAAAGACGAACTCTTGAGCGATGAGCAACTCGAACAGATTGCGGGCGGAAGAAAGATGCATATGATTGAACAAAATCAGGAAACCGACACAGCCCAAAACATCTTCCCAAATCAGCTTATTGCAAAAAAACCTTTATAACCAACAAAAACGCGGCGGACGGTCGCAATCGGTAAACAAAAGCCCTTCGGCGGCAAGTCGGAGGGTTTTTTCGTTGACGGAGATAAAAAATTTTGCTGTATGTAACGAAATCGGAACTCCTGCGTATAAGAAGTAAAAATCTATTTGGAGGCTGATAAAATGGCAAAGGAAATCCTTAAGGACGAAATTTTGAAGGACGAGGAACTCGACGAGGTGGCGGGCGGTGACGAACTGCCGACGCTCCAGCCGAATCAGCAAGGTTACTATCCGCAACCTAACTGGAATGTACCGCCGCGGACTAGTAATCAGTAAAATTCTCCAAATTTCAATCAAAAATCGTCGCAAAATAGAAGAAAATTTTCAGCTCTCCTATAATTGGAGGGCGATTTTTTTTGCGCAATGTGTTATAATCGGCGAAATAAATTTTTTTAGGAGATGATTTATCTTGAGGAAGCTTTTAGCGGCAATATTCGCGGTTTGTTTGTTAATTACGGGTTGCGGCGGCTCTGAAAAGTCCGCTGAACCTGCCAAAGACGGCAAAAAGGCGATAATCGGCGTAATTACCCACTTAAACGCCAGCGAACTCGAATATAACGAGCTGATGAAGAAATTGGAGAAAAGTTATCGCCCGTCGAAGGCAAATATCAGCTCGGAATATAAATATTTCGATAAAATGAACGATATGCAGCTCGCGCTTGAGTCTGGACAGATTGATATGCTTTCAACTTACCAAAATGTCGCCGATTACATGCTTCAACGCTCCGATAACAAGGAAATTTTGCCGAGCGAACGTCATTTGCAAGATTCTTTCTGTTTTGCGCTGCGAAAGGACGATGTGAAGCTTAAAAACGAGCTGAACAAGGCGATTAAGGGCATGACAGCCGACGGAACGTTGACTAAGCTGTCAAAACAATACATTTCCGACTTAAAAGACGGAAAAGAGCCGCTCGCAGTCCAGATAATGCAAATTGAGGGCGCGGAGACGATAAAAGTTGCGGTTACGGGCGATTTGCCGCCTTTCGACATGATTTTAGCGGACGGAACGCCTGCGGGCTTTTCAACAGCGGTTTTATCGGACATTTCGCGGCGAATCGGCAAAAATATTGAGTTAATTAGCATTGATAGCGGTGCGCGGGCGTCAATTTTGAGTTCAAAGGGCGCGGACGTTGTTTTTTGGGTAGCAGTGCCGAAGGATAGCCATCTTCTTCCGGCAAATATCGACATTCCGGAAGGAATTGACATCAGCGAGCCTTATTATCACGATTTAATTACTCATATCGGCTTGAAGAAGGAATAAGGAAGTAGTTTTTAGAAGGAGCGGATTTTTATGGCGGACGTTATCGCGGGCAAAGCGTCAAACGACAGCCTTGGCGCAATGGAAGACAAAACGCAAATTTACGGCTTGAAGGGCAACGATACCCTCAGCAACGGCGGAAAAAGTGACGTGTTGCTTATTGGCGGCTCCGGCGACGACGTTTTAAATATGACGGGCGGCAACGGCACGCTCTCCGGCGGCAAAGGCGCGGACACTTTTAATCTTTCCTATTCCGCTGACAAAAAAATTTCCGCTGTTATCGAGGACATCGACCCGACAAATGACAAAATTGTTATAACTTACGACGGCGACGATACGCCCGAATTCAACTACAAAATCAGCGGCGGAAACGTTATTTGGACGGACGATAAGGGTAATTTCAATCTTACTTTGAAGGGCTCCAGCGACGCAAGCGACTACTACGACGGCGACGCCCACGAATATATTTGGGA
Organism: Selenomonadaceae bacterium; assembly: GCA_017412925.1. Classification (GTDB taxonomy): domain Bacteria; phylum Bacillota; class Negativicutes; order Selenomonadales; family Selenomonadaceae; genus Quinella. The sequence continues at coordinate 2,276 of JAFPVP010000046.1, read as the reverse complement.
CGTGCTGAAATTAACGAATCAAGAACGCGAGGATAACGGCTTGGCACCCTTGACGCTTTCCGAGGGCTTGATGGACGGCTCTTCCATTCGTGCAACGGAAATTGTCGAGGTTCCCACTCACACGCGCCCCGACGGCTCAAGTTGCTTTACCGCTATAAAAAAATCGTATACGCGGACAGGTGAGAATATCGCCGGCGGAGAAAAATATTCGCTCCCTGAAGAGGTCGTAGCGGCTTGGATGGGCTCTACGGGGCACCGCGCAAATATTTTAAACAAAAACTTCATAAAGCTCGGCGTCGGTTATCATTACGATTCAAATTCGAGTTTCAAAGCGCATTGGGTGCAAATGTTCGGCGCAAAGTTATCGTCGCCCGACACGCTCAGCACAAAAAAAATTTTGCAAACGCCAATGACTTTGATAAAAGATAAAATTTCTGATGATTCCACTTCAAAAACCGATAACGTTCTTGACGCCGACAACACAAATATTAAACGCGGCGGCACCTACACTATCGCCGCAGGGTTCGCCGGCACAATTAGAATTAACACGACCGAGCCCGTGACCATAGCGGGCACCGAAAATTTTAAAGACGTTCACATTGCGGTTTATTCTGACACGGCTGACTTGACGATTAAAAATTTAAAAATTACTAACACCTCCGGCGGCGTTATAACTTTTGGAAGTGGCACGGCTAATAAATTGACTCTTGTCGGCGCGAATACTTTAAAAACTTCCGATACTTGGGCGGCTGTCGTGAATGTCGGTGGCGGCTTAACGATTGACGGCACGGGCTCTTTGAACGTCACGGCGGGCGCGCAAGGTTCTGGAATTGGCTACCGCTCCGGTGAAAAAAGTTCTGCCAATATCACAATCAACGGCGGCACGATTACGGCAAAAACTTCACTTGGCGCGGGCATTGGCTCTGGTTCGAGCGGCTCTGTTGGGAATATTTCAATTAACGGCGGCACGCTTGAGGCGAATTCTAACAAGGGCGCGGCTATCGGTTCGGGCTACAAAGGCTCCGTCGGAAATATTTCTGTCAGCGGCAATGCAAAAGTTACGGCGTCGAGCGAATTTGGCGCGGGCGTCGGCAACGGCTGCAACAACACGGGCGCGGGCAACGTAACTTTTTCGGGCAACAGCACCGTCCTAGCCACTCAAATTGATATTAATTCTAATACGTCGAACTTTAGCCGCCAAACGAACTTTGTCATCAACGGCACGACTTACACCGACAAACAACTTTTATTCGAGAATGGCGCAAAGAAAAATTTAACCGAGTGGATTATCGTTGAAAAGGTTGTAAAGAACGGCACGAACGCTTCCGAATACATTTCTGCTGAAAGTGACAGCTATTATAATTCCTTGACGGTGAACGCGGGCAAAGGTAACGACACTATCGACACCGCCGGAACGAATATTTTTATTTATGGCGGCGCGGGCAATGATTCTATTCGAGTGAGCGGCACTTATTGCACAATCGAGGGCGGCTCTGGCAACGATACGATTTATACGAGTGAGAATTCGACAATCAGCGGCGGCACGGGCGACGACTTAATCAAAAATGAGAACAGTAGCAGATATTACACGGACAGCAGAGGAAATTTTTTGCGCTGGGCAGAAAATGAAGCCGTCACTTACAAATACACGGCGGGCGACGGCAACGACACGATTGAAAACTACGTTGGGAAAAATACAATACAAATTTCGGGCGGCTCTTACACGGAATCAATCGTCGGGGAAGATGTCATCATCAAAGTTGGCAGCGGCTCAATCACGCTCAAAGACGCCAAAGACGAGACAATCAACATTACCAGCACGGAGGAACTTTCTTGGGAATTGAACGGCACGACGGCGACTTACGGCAATTTGGTTACCGTCAGCGGAGTTAAATCTCTCGACGGGCTTAAGCTTGACGATAAAGTTGTCACGATTTCTAAAGCGTCGTTGGGTACAAGTAAAGTTACGGTCAGCGACGGCTACACGCTCAAGCTTGGCTCCGATGTAACTAAATCGGCGACTAAAAAAACTTGGAGCTTAAAGAACTCGACGGCGACTTATAGTCAGACGACGACGGCAGGTTACACTCTTGCTAGCGACAAAAAATCTATCGCTTACAGCAAAAAATCTACAAAGGCGTTGGCGACGGTTAAGGGCGTCAAATCGGCGAGCGGGCTGACTGTCGACGGCAAAGTTGTCACAGTTTCTAAGGCGTCGTTGGGCACGAGCAAAGTTACAGTTTCCGACGGCTACACGCTCAAGCTCGACTCCGATG
>JAFPVP010000045.1 GCA_017412925.1 Selenomonadaceae bacterium | reverse complement strand
GAACGCTTCCGCTCCAAAGTCCACCGATTTTATATTTTTTACGACGCTCTCAAACTCCGGCAAGTCTATCAAGTTCGCGAGGTAGGACGGCGTGCAACTCATCACGTCCACTCCATTTTTCTCGCAAAGGTCTTTCAACATCAGCGGATTATGGATTTCTTCTTCGTTCGCCATGCAAATTGTCAGCCCGTGCGCCAGCGGGATAAATTCTTCCATTATCGACACGTCGAAAGTTATCGCCGCCAGTGCCAACGAAACTTTCCCGCGCTCGACGTAGCCCAATATTTCGTGATTCTTAGGATTTGCGTCCACGAAATTAACTAAGTTGTGATTGGTGAGCATGACGCCTTTGGGCTTGCCCGTCGAACCCGATGTATAGATGCAATACGCCAGCGCGTCTCTTGGCACTGCCACGTTCAAATTTTCCGCGGAAATTTTTTCCGTCTGCGTCTCCTCGACCAAGCAAATAAAAATTCCCAGCGTGTCGAAAAATTCTTTGCGCCGCTCGTAAATGTCGCGCGTCGTGACTAGATGATTTACTTTTGCGTCCTCGACGATAAATTTAACGCGCTCATCGGGGTAATCGGGCGTCATGGGCAAAAATGCGCCGCCCGCCTTTAAAACGCCTTGTCGCGCTATATAAACTTCAAGTCCACGATTGAGCATCACGCCGACTATTTTCTCCACACCGACGCCTTTATCTTTTAAAACGTGACCGAGACGATTTGCCGCCGCGTTCAATTCCGCATATGTCAGAGATTTTTCATTGGCGATTGCGGCTATTCGTTCGGGGAATTTTTCCGCGCTGTCTTGAAGGAGTCGATAAGCCGGTCGCTCGACGACTTCCCACGCCGTGTCATGAAGACTTTGCACCTTCGCTAGCTCTGACTCTGAAAGCCAATCAACGTCGCCAATTTTTTCTGCTTCAAGAAGTTGCGCCACGACGTGTTTATAAGCGGCGGCAAAACTTTCGATTAACGCCTCGGAATATTTTCCACCGTCAAAATTAATTCGTATCGTGTCAAAATCCTCACCGACTGCCAATGCAAAACTACTTTCGTGCGCTTCTTGCGACGTTGAAATAAATTCGGGGGCATTCGGGAAGCTATAAACTTTTGCAATTTCTTCGTAGGGTGTGCAAATTATTTCGCGGGAGCGGTCTAGTTGCTCGCCCAAAGTTTTCATATAGTCGGCTATACTTTGTTCGGGCATCAAATTTAAATACAGCGGAATTTTTTTCTCGCCCGTAGCTATGAAGAAAACTTCCTCCGCGCCAGAAAATCGCGCCAACAATAAGCCATACGCGCCCATTAAAAATTTTTCTTCCGAACAATCGAGCCGTTCGCAAGCCTGTTTTAATTCTTTTTTTGAAAAGCTCAACGTTACTTTTAAATTTTTTATCGCGAAATTTTTTTCAAACGTGTCTCCTATTGGCATTGAATCGACTGACACGCCTAAAAAAATTGAATCCAGATATTGTTTTTCGGTTGTCGTCTCCATCATAAAAACACCTTACCTTAAATAAATTTGTCGCTACGGCATAACAAGTTCAACGTAAAATGACGGAAACGCCGTCAGGAATAAGCGAGACGGTAGCATTTTCTCCTTTCAACTCAAAGGCGCGGGCAAGTGCCTCGTCAAAAGTTTTTGCGTGCTCCATGTGCATTCCACGAATCAAGTTTTCGTCGCAAATATCAGTTACCATGATGATTTTATGTTTGCTTAAAATGCGGCAGAGGATTTGCGCTTCCCATTGATCCGGCTTGGTCTCATTGCGCGGAATACGGGCGAATTCTTCCAAAAGCTTTTGCGGACTTTGAGCGTTCGTAATCATTTTGCAAAAAGATTCGCCGCCGTGCCCGTCACTCAAGCCCGCAACCATTATGATAACGCCGCCCGCCTTGCAGTTAGCCTCCGCCGCCGTCATGCCCTTCACCGATTGATAAATATTTTGATCTAAGGGATAGCCGCCGTTGGTCGTAATCACAATGTCTGTCGGATTTTTTTTGACTTGCGACATATTCAACACGAATTCGCAACCTTTGACGTGCGCTTTTTCCGAGTCACCCGCAAAGGCAGCGATGACTTCTTTTTTTGCGTTTATGACTACGTTTAATATAAAAGCGAGCTTTGCTTGCGCGGCGGCGTAAATCATATCCTTATGAATCGGATTATTTTCAAGAATTCCGGTGCGAGCGTGAGGGCTGGCGATAAACTCGCTACAATGATTCGCCATGACGGTAGTTGCAGAGGCTATGCCGGGCAAAACCGCCTTTCTGCCGCCGGAAAATCCTGCAAAGAAATGCGCTTCGATAAAACCTTCCGCGATTAAAAGGTCTGTGTCGATTGCGATTTTATTCAACAAAAGTTTGCCGCCAGAAGGCAACGTTCCCAAATCCGCCATTTCATCATCGCGGGAGCGGTGAACGACAATATTTTCCTTTGCGACTATTTCCGCGCCGTAACGGTCGATAAGTTCTTGCTCAGTAGTCGGGCGGTGAAATCCCGTCGCAATTAAAATCGTGATTTTTATATCGGGATTGGCATTTCTGATACGGCGAAGGAGAATCGGCATAGTTACACGACTTGGAACGGGTCGAGTGTGGTCGCTGGAAATAATAACCATGCGCCGCTTGCCCCGCACAAGTTCTTCAAGCGATTTTGAACCGATTGGATTATCCAAAGCGCGTTCGACAATGGATTTTTCGGTTTCATTGGTCTTAAAGTCTTCGGAATGCGAAACGAGACTACAGACAAAATTTTTATCAGGAATTTCGATAGGAATTTTAGTTTTGTGGTAGGGAATTTCTGTTTTCATGATTTTTCCGCTCCCCTATGCGCAAAAAATTTTTCCAGGATTTAAGATATTATTCGGGTCAAAAACTTTTTTCACGCCGCGCATTATTTCCAGACTCGTTGCGGGCAATGATTCTTTCAAATAAGGCTGCTTGACTAAGCCGATACCGTGTTCGCCGGAAACTTGCCCTTTAAGCTCTCCGGCTTTTTCGTACATGCGATTCATCGCCAAATTCATCAGCTCGTGCCATTTATTTTCCGGTAAATCGTCGCGCAAAATGTAGACGTGCAAATTTCCGTCGCCCGCGTGCCCGAAAGATTTTATCCGAATGCCGATTTCCTCGCGCAGGGCGTGAACAAACTCCACAAAATCATTTACGCGATTGCGCGGAACGACAACGTCCACTTCGTCCATCATCGTCGTATTTCCCTTTATCGCCTCCAAAAATGCGCCGCGCGTCTTCCAAACGGGAGTGCTACGCTCCTCCGTGTCAGCGATTAGCAAATCAAGCGCGCCCTGTTCGAGACAAATTTGAGCAACGTCATCATAATATTTGGCGATTTCCTCTTTAGTGTTGCCGTCGAATTTTAACAGCAGATAAGCATCGGCTTGATTGTCGGGAAATTTTTTCCCCAAATATTCTTCCGCGTCCAAAATTACCTCCCGCTCCATGAATTCAATCGCGGTGGGCACCGCTTTTGATTTGATGATAAGCGGCACGGTGCGAATCGCCTGCGCCAAAGTAGGGAAGGGAATCAGCAGACTGATATTGCACTTGGGCAGCGGAATCAGACGCAAAATAGCCTTCGTGATAAAAGCCAGAGTGCCTTCCGAGCCGATAATCATATTTTTCAAGTCGTAGCCCGAACTATTTTTGACGACTTTGCCGCCGAGTTCAAGAATCGTGCCGTCCGCCAAAACGACTTCAAGCCCGCGAACAAAATCCCGCGTCACGCCGTATTTTACCGCCGTCATGCCGCCGGCGTTTGTGCTGATGTTGCCGCCGATTGTCGCTGATTTTTCGCCGGGGTCGGGCGGATAAAAAAAGCCGTGCTCTTCCACGTAAGCGCGAAGGGTCATTATCAAAACGCCCGGCTCAACTGTCAGCGTCAAATTTTCCTCGTCAAGCTCCAAAATGTGATTCATCAGCGTCGTATCAATCATAATTCCCTTTTCGACGGCAACAGAAGCCCCAACAAGTCCGGTTCCCGCGCCGCGCGGTGTCACGGCGATTTTTTTTTCGTTTGCATACGCCAAAATTTTTGAAACTTCCTGCGCAGAGACGACTCGCGCCACCAAATCGGGATAAGAACGCTCAACCGTCAGCTCGTCGTGGCTATATTCCTCGTTAATTTCGTCGCGCCAGAGAATTCGCTCGCGGTCAAGAAACGTGGAAATAATTTTTAAATCGTGCTCGTCCATTTTCTTGTAGTTCATGCGATGCCCCTCCCACGCTTAATTTTTTCAATCAGTTTCGGAACAATTTCGTAAAGGTCGCCCACGACGGCATAATTTGCAACTTTGAATATCGACGCCTTCGGGTCGCTGTTTATCGCGAAAATTTGCTCGGAATGTTCCATGCCCGCCACGAATTGAACGGAACCGGAGACGCCGCAAGTTATTATAAGTTTCGGGCGAACCGTGCGCCCTGAAAGCCCGATTTGCCGCTTTGGCTCCAGCCAGCCGCACTCAACCAAAGGTCTTGTGCAAGCATAATCGCCGTTTAAAACTTCGGCAAGCTCTCGAACAAGCTTCAAATCTTCCTTTTTCTTCACGCCGCGACCCGCCACGACCAAAATATCCGCGTTTTCAATTCCGATTTCGCGCGGCTTTTTTATTACGCTCAAAACTTCAACTTTGCTCGTGAATTTAGCGGAATCCAATTCCAACTGCTCGATACTTCCAAAAATTTCTTCGCTACGTTTCGGCGCGTCCATAATTTTATAGCGCACAGTTGCCATTTGCGGGCGGTGATTGGGCGTTAAAATCTCCGCCATAATATTTCCGCCGAACGCCGGACGAATTTGAACTAAATCTGTATTTTCGTGAATATCAAGGATTGTGCAATCGGCAGTTAGCCCCGTATGAAAATGAGCCGCCACCCTCGGCGCAAGTTGCCGACCGACGGGCGTCGCTCCGACCAAAACTACCGCCGGCTTTATCTTTTCGATAAAATTTTCAAAGGCTATAGCGTAATTTTCAATGTTAAACGCGCGAAGCTCCTTTTTGTCGCAAGTGTAAACTTTATCAACGCCGTAATGCAGAATCTCCTGCGCCTTTTGGCTGATATTTTCTCCGAGAAAGACCGCGTACACGGGCTGATTGATTTTTGCGGCGAGCTCCCGCGCCTTTCCGATAAGTTCGTAAGTTACGGGATGAATTTTTCCGTTCACATGGTCAACATAAACCGCAATTCCGCGCCAAGCCGATTTATCAACGCCAGAAAAATTTTCGCTCTCGACGAACTCAAAAACGCCCTTGCCCCTTTTGACGCACAGTTTGCAGAGGCGGCAGGCGGCATTTATTTCGATTCTTCCGTTTTTATTTTCCATTGCGCCGAAAGGACAAATTTTTATCAGCGCGGCGATGTCTTGCGCCTTTTCTTGATGCACTATTAATTTTCCCATGATAACCTCCCGTCACGCAGTAAATTTCATTTTCTTTAAAGCTTCGTAAATACGCTCGGACAAATCTTCGCCGGAACCCGTCCATTTTTCCTGAACTTTATCGGAACTCGGCGGGAAAATTCTTTGAACGTTGGTCGGCGAGCCGTCAAGCCCGTAATGTTTTTCGTTTTTGTCGCCCATGTCGTTTAGTGAATAGCGGCTGATTTCTCTGTTCGCCGTCGCCTTTTGCTTTTTGTATGACGGCAAGCGCGGCTCGTAAATGTCTTTTTGAACGGTGATAAGGCACGGGAACGGAACTTTCAATTTCTCGATGTCTTCGCTCATTTCCATATCAACAATTATATGATTAGACTCCACTTTGTCGATAGCGCGAACATTACACACGCAGGGAATGCCGAGCATTTCTGAAACTTCCGGTCCAACTTGGGCAGTGTCGCCGTCGGTTGTCTGTAGTCCGCAAATTATGATGTCGAACCTGCCGAATTTGCCTATGCCTTGCGAGAGCGTATAACTTGTGGCAAGAACGTCCGAGCCACCAAATTTCCGGTCGGTGATAAGTGCGCCCCTGTCCGCGCCCATTGCAAAAGCTTCGTAGAGTATAGCTGCCGCTTGTGGCGGTCCCATTGTTAAGACGCTGAGATTTCCGCCGTATTTTTCGCGGAGCCTAAGTCCCGTTTCCAAGGCAAACAGGTCGTATGGATTCATCTTTGCTTCTGCGCTGTTACGCTTCAAAATTCCTGTTGCCGGATCAACTTCCACTTTATTGGTGCTGGGAACTTGTTTTATGCATACTAAAATTTTCATCGTCGCCCTCCTATCAAAACTACACAAACCGCACAGCCAACATCGTAATATCGTCGGACTGTTCAGCTTGTTGCACGTGTTCAGCCAAAGATTTACTCACGCCTTCAAGTAAAGTCGGGAGTTTGCATTGGTGGTCGATAGAGTTCAAACAATTTTCCAGACGCGCCTCGCCGTATTCCTCTTCAGCTTCGTTTATCGCTTCGGTCACGCCGTCGGTGTACATGAAAAGAATATCGCCGTGATTCAGCTGAACTTCCTGCTGAACAAAATTTACTTCTTCCATGGCTCCGAGAACGAAGCTCCTTTTTACGTTGAGCCAACTGAATTTTTTCTCGGCGTCGCGATAGAGCAGCGGAGGATTGTGCCCGCCGTTGACATAAATTAATTTGCCCGTTTCCAAATCCAACATTGCCAGGAAAACCGTTATAAACATCATCTCGTCGTT
>JAFPVP010000044.1 GCA_017412925.1 Selenomonadaceae bacterium | reverse complement strand
CACGGCGACCCGCGTATCCTTATCGTACTGGAGGAACTGCCATGATTACTACCGTCACTTGCGAGCAATGCGGCAAAAAATTCACCGGCTACTTTACCCGCCGTTTCTGCGACGAGTGCCGTCGCTTGCGCAATTTGGCTTACATGCGCACTTGGCACGCCGCTCACCCTGATTATCAAAAACAACTCCGCGCCCGCAAGAAGAAGGAGGCTCAAGCCAATGGTTCTTGACGGAATAAAAATCACGGCGGACTACCCCGCCGACGAGGACGAATTAGCCGCTTATGTGGCGTTCGTCAAAAAGCACGTGCCCGACGTGGCGAGTGTGACGGTTAAGTTGTGCTCCGACGGCGCAGTTGATTTGAACTGGACGGCGCGTCACCCAAAGTTTGAACGTATCCGCCGAATCACAGGCTACCTCACCGGCGATTTAAATTCGTGGAACGACGCCAAACAAGCCGAAGAGCAAGACCGCGTTAAACATCATTAAAGAAAGGCGGCAAGTCATGACAGCAAAGGAATTTCTTCAGCAAGTGTTTCAAGCGTATCAAGACGCAGACAGCAAACTTGAGCAAATGGCGCGGCTCCAATCATTGGCAACGCGGACAACTACGGTAATTCGTTCCGCGCCCGTCGGTAATGGTTCGGCACTTAGCTCGCGCGTAGAACAAGCAATCGTGTCGTTAGCAGGACAAAGCGAACAACTTGCTGATGAAATTCAACGCTTGCTTGCGGTTCGCGAAAAAGTTGCCGCCGCTATTGCCAATGTTCCCATTTCCGACGAACGCCGCATTCTGGAATATCGCTATCTTGCGTTCCTGTCGTGGAAAGAAATTTCCCATGCCATGAAAGCCGGACTGCGAACAATTTACCGCCTCCATGACCGCGCTTTAAAAAATTTCGACACGTGTCAGTCAATGTCACTATTTGGCAGTCAATGTCACCATTTGTCATCTTGTGACACTTGAAAATTTATGTTAATATAAACTTGGAATAAGTGCAGACAAAGCGCGGGCGAAAAGTCCGCGTTTTGCGTTTGGATAGGAGGCTACAGACTTGCTTGCAATTAGTGAAAAATTCAAAACAAAGCCACTGGCGTATTATGGAATGTCGATAGCGGCGAGCTGGGCAGGCGTTGGTTCATTGCTAAACACAATCACAATAACAAAGACGCTCGGCATAATCCCCGCGCTAATTTGGACGGCGGCTAACGTTTTTGCCTGCATTCTTTTTGGCTTGGTTATCAATCGTCTGCCTACATTACGCGAGGTAATCAAAACCAAAGCCGTCTGCGGCGTTATATCCCTAATGGCAGTCTTTCAGATATGGCTGAACATGAATGGCATTAGGGAAGTCTTTTCCGACACCGCGTTGGGATTGTCGGGCGGTACAATTCTTGCCTATGTTACGGCGATTTTCTTTGTAGTGCTCTTGCTGTGGCGTGGCATGATTAGGAATATCTTAACCGACGGCGCGAGCTGGCTGGCTGTATACGGGCTTGTTGCTTTTATTACCCTCGCCGCTTCTATTCATAGTGGCGGCGAATTTCTTTCATGTCCTTTAGGGCTTGAAACAGCGGCATTGACTACGGGCTTGCACAAAGCTTTTCTGCTTTTGCCGGGACCTTTTACTTACTTTTATTTTTATGAGCTGTTGAACTACAACGACGCCAACACTGACGCGACGCAAAAAGTAGATATGCTTAAGGCGTTTACACTCGGCGGCTTGTTTTTCGGCTTATACATGATATTCACCTTTACTCTGGCGTTCGTCAACTTTCCTCCCGAATTGAATTTGATAAAAGCGGTGCTCTTATCGCTCGTTGCGGTATCGTCATTGTCGACTTTCATTTATTCGATTTATCTTGTTTTCGGTAGGAAATTAGGCTTGCTGATAGACGCGGCGGCGATTCTAGGTTGGACACAATTTATTGATATGGGCGTCATGGGCGTGTGGACGTTATTGGCGTCGATTCGCTCGTATCTGGTCGGAGCAATGCTTTTGGCGGCAATGGTTATGGCAGTTAGGAGTGGACATGAAAAGAATATTAGGACGCAAGCAGAGCATGAAGCCAGCCGATGAAAAGCTTTGGTGGGAAGTCATCAACCACATTGAAGATTATGTAAGTCGTGAAGAAGTAGCCCGTGCAACCGAAATAGCGCGGGCTCGAATTTTAAAGGTGACAGACGGCAAGAAAGCAGCATATTCATGGAGCGGCGGCAAAGATTCACTTGTAATTTCGGAATTATGTCGAAGTGTCGGGATAACCGCTTGCCAATGCTTGGTAAAGCATATAGAGTTTCCTGCGTGGGTGGAGTGGTTGATAAAAAACGCACCGCCGAATTGCCACTTTTTGAAAGTCGGTTTTGACTTAGATTATCTTGCGGAGCACGAAGAACTCTTGTTTGCACGCGGGAAAATAGGACAACGTTGGCTTAGAGATATTCAACAAAATCATTTTAGAAAATACCTTAAGCAAGAAAATCTGGATGTAGTGATTCTGGGACACAGGACGATTGATGGAAATGTCTGCGGTAAAGACGGGATAAGGATTCAGCGGCAAGGTGGCATTCTTTATGCGCCAATTTATGACTGGTCGCACGAACTTGTATTTGCTTTTCTGCATTATAACAAAATAGAAATTCCATTTATGTACAAATGGTACAGAGGCTTTTATAACGGGACTTGTGGTTGGGCACAGCGCACTGCAGGAAGTGTTAATCAAGCATGGCAGGAAGTCTACGAAATAGACCCGTCAGTAGTGATTCAATCGGCAGAGAAATTGCCCAGCGCAAGAAAATTTCTGGAGGAAATGAAAAATGCAAACTGTGACTAAAAACCTAAGCGAATTGAAATGCTCCGATAAAAACGTTCGATTGCATGGTGACAGGCAGATAAAAGAATATATTCGTTCGATAGAAATGTTCGGGCAGTTGCGCCCGATGGTGATAGATGAGGACGATGTTGTCTTAGCGGGCAATGGACTTTTGACTGCCCTGTTGCAAATGGGACGCGAAAACGCCGATTGCTACGTCGTAACAGGCTTAAGCGCGAAGCAAAAGAAAAAGCTGATGCTAGCCGACAACAAAATCTTTGAACTCGGCGTAAACGACCAGAATGTTTTTGATGAATTGCTCCGCGAACTCGGCGGCGATATTGATATACCAGGTTACGACGAGGAACTGTTAAAAGTCTTGACGGCAAACGCAAAGGAAGCCGACGAAATAATCAATTCTTATGGCACCTTCAGTGAAGAAAAGGTACAGGAAATGAAGAACTCGCAATCATGGACGCCACAACCCCAACAGCCGCCGTCGCAATTACAATCGCCAATGCAAGAAACAATTACCCGACAAATAGAAACCCCACAAAATTCACAGAAGTATATCGTCTGCCCAAAGTGCGGTGAAAAGATATGGCTCTGAAGAAAATCTACGGGACGCAAAACGTATTGGAGGCGGCTCGGCAAAGGATTAGGAACATCTTCGCCAATGGCTTGCCTGTCTACCTTTCGTTCAGCTCCGGTAAGGATTCATTATGCCTTGCGCACTTGACGTATGACTTAATTCTTCGCGGGGAAATTTCTGCAAAGCAGTTGACGGTAATGTTTATCGACGAGGAAGGGCTCTATCCTTCAATGCTTGCGGCGGCTTTTCGCTGGCGTGATAATTTCCTTCGCTTAGGCGCAAAGTTTGAGTGGTATTGCTTGGAAGTCAAGCAAGTCTGCGTTATAGATAATTTATCAGCGACCGAAAGCTGGATAACATGGGAAAAAAACAAACGGGCAGTATGGATGCGTGAACCGCCACCCTTTGCAATTACAGAACACCCGCTTGTTCCCTATGCCGGTTATTGTAATTATCAGACCTTTTGCATTAACCGAACTCGCGATGGAATACAAATGATAGGTATACGAGCAACTGAATCCATTCAGCGGCTAAAAGCTATTGCATTTATAAAGTTAGAAAGACGCGAAAAATATCCGATTTACGATTGGAAAGACAGCGATGTTTGGCTTTATATCAAGGAAAACAATTTAGAGTTTCCCGAAGCTTATATTCGATTGTACGAAGCAGGTGTACCAAAAGCGCGACTTCGTTTGTGTAACTTTTTCGGCGATAGTTCAATTCAGGGCTTGAAATGGGTTGCAGAAACGGATCCCGAACTTTGGTCAAAAATAGAACGTCGTTATCCCAACGCTTATCTGGTTTTGCTGTATTGGGATTCTGAAATGTTCAAGCGGCAGAGCCGCCGACGCACGCAAATGGAAGTCGACGAGGAGCAACAAGACTACAAGGCAAAGCTTTATGATTTGTTGTTTGTAAGCACACAGAATTACCCAATTCCGTCAGACACATTTAAATTGCTCAAGAATTGGCGACGAATGATAATAGCCTTGGGTGCGTATATGTCAGCAAATCATTATAAAAGGAGCTATGAAGCAATATTGAGCGGCGACCCGAAAGGACGAACATACCGCGCCGTGTACACTCAAATTTTTTGTGAATTTACAAATCAATCCCGAAAGGAGCAAGCCCGCCGTGACCAACGATAAAATATTCGCGCCACTGGCAAGTCTACAATGGGTGCCCGCTGAAAAGTTGATTGCCAACGACTACAATCCGAATAAAGTCAGTCAAGACAATCTTGAACTGCTCAAGCAATCAATACTTTCAAACGGTTGGACTTTGCCGATTGTCGTCCGCCCTGACTATACAATAATCGACGGTTTTCACCGCTGGACAGTGGCAAAGCAAGAACCATTAAAAACAATGCTCGGCGGTAAGGTTCCTGTTGTAATTGTCGAACACGAAAACCGCGACGGTGATATTTACGGCACAATAACCCATAATCGCGCCCGTGGTATTCACTTGTTGGAACCCATGAAAGCCATAGTCAAAGAATTACTCAACAACGGAAAGACAGTACAAGAAATCAGCAAACAGCTGGGCATGAAGCCCGAAGAGATTTTTCGATTGTCAGGCTTTACACGGAAAGAATTTTTAAATCTAATGACGGACGGAGTAACGGGTTACTCGCGAGCCGTGATTTATAAAAATGTTAGGTGATATAAATGTTATACCCCCCCCCCCGTAAGGATTGATTGGGAAAGACAGGAATTTGAATCCGTCATTGCTTATAAAGCGTTCAAAACGTTTTTGGAAATGCAAGAACGAAATATCGAAACAGTAGCAACGGAGCTATCAAAAAATCGTGAAACAATAATACGTTGGGCAGAAAAATACGAATGGGAAAGACGAGCCGCGTTGTTTGATTTTTTCCAAGCCCAAGCTGAAAAGAAAAATTCAGAGCGCGAGCAAAAGAAAATGGCGGCGCAGCAAATAAATCTCGGCAGAATGTTACAGGCGGAAGGGGTAAAAGCATTAAAGGAAAAAGATTTGACCACAGAACCCGTAGCAGTGATTCTAAAAGTAATTGAGTTAGGAATACAAATAGAACGTTCGGCAAGAAATATAGAGAAAAAATCAATATAAAAATCTATAACAAATTTATATAGATTTTTGGTTTTCTAACAACGAGAAAAATTTAGCCCCTTATTTGCCCTGTAGGGCGCGGATTTTTAATTTACGGGTTTATACCCGCGAAGCCGATATGCCCCTCTCGCGCCCTGTGTGCCCCTACAGCAAATTATCAGACAATAAGGTTCATTATCAGACAATTCTTATTTTCTGACAATTAATTATCTGAAAACGACACAAAATTGTCAGAAAATTTAAAAGTAATTATCTGACAATGAAAATATTCCGATAATAAAAGATTTAAATATATGGTTATAACGATTAATATATAGGTGATAGAAATGCCAAGAAAAGCAAAACGCCCCTGCCGCTACCAAGGTTGCCCGCGATTGACAGATTCAATAAGCGGCTATTGCGCGGAGCATGAAAAGATACAAGTTAGAGCTTATGACAAGTCACGAGCGATAGAACACAATCAGCGATACGGCTCAAGGTGGCGGAAATTGCGAAAGCGTTTCCTAGCCGAAAATCCTTTATGTGAGCAATGTAAGTTACAGGGCAGATACACAATCGCAACGGAGGTGCATCACGTTCAGCCCTTGTCGGCGGGCGGCTCGAATGACGTAAATAACCTAATGCCGCTGTGTAAATCTTGCCACAGCCGAATCACCTTGACGACCGAAAATTTGCGTCAGAGGTGATACGAAAATGGCAAAAGACGGAACAAACAGAGGAGGTATTAGGATTGGCGCAGGAAAAAAGCCTAAGTCTCTTGACGAAAAAATATTAGAAGGCAAAGCAGATAAATTTGTAACGTCTGTAGAACCAAAATCCGTAGAGCCTTTAAAAGCTATGCCAAAAATAAAAAGATTCATGACGGCAAAACAGAGGAATGGTGAGAAACTTCAAACAGCAGAAATTTATTCAGAAATGTGGAATTGGCTAGTTGAACGAGGTTGCGAAAATTTAATTGATAACCATTTACTTGAACAATATGCGATGAGTGTTGCGCGATGGCGACAATGCGAAGATTATATTTCAAAATTAGGGCTCATCGGTGAACACCCGACAACAGGCGGTGAAATAATTTCCGTTTATGTTAAGATGTCGCAGGATTATCAGAGGCAAATTAATCAGTTGCGTTATCAGATTTATTCTATCGTCAAAGAAAATTCGTCTATGGAATGTTCAATGACGACACACGCTGACGGTATGGAAATGTTATTCAAAGCAAAAAGACAACGTTAAGGAGGTATACCTTGCGTAAATTAGAATTTTACACGCCAACAAAATTCATGGCGGAGACTTCTCACTATGATGAATCCAAAGCAAATTTCGCTGTTGATTTTATTCAAAACCTTAGGCACACAAAAGGACGTTGGGCAGGAAAACCGTTTGAGCTTATTGACTGGCAGGAACAGATTATTCGTGACTTATTCGGAATTATCAAGCCAAATGGTTATCGGCAATTCAATACTGCTTATATTGAGATTCCAAAAAAATGTGGTAAATCAGAATTAGCGGCGGCTGTTGCTGATTTACTTTGCTTTGGAGATGACGAAATGGGCGCAGAAATTTACGGTTGCGCCGCAGACCGACAACAAGCCTCAATCGTTTTTAATGTTGCCGCCGACATGGTGAGAATGTGTCCTTTTTTATATAAAAATTGCAAAATTCTTGACGCGAATAAACGCATTATGGTTCCGGAGACAGGTAGCTTTTATCAAGTTTTATCGGCAGAGGCACCAACTAAACATGGCTTTAATGTTCATGGTGTTATCTTCGACGAACTGCACGCGCAACCGAATAGAAGTTTATTTGACGTTATGACTAAGGGCAGTGGTGACGCTCGTACACAGCCACTTTATTTTTTAATCACGACTGCTGGCAATGATACAAATTCCATTTGCTACGAAGTTCATCAAAAGGCATTAGATATCATAGAAGGACGCAAGATAGACCCGACTTTTTACCCCGTCATTTACAGCGCGGGGCAAGACGAGGACTGGACTTCGCCCGACGTGTGGGCAAAAGCAAATCCTTCGCTCGGTGTTACGATTGACATTGAAAAAATCGAAGCCGCTTGTGAATCAGCAAAAAATACTCCTGCCGAAGAAAATTCATTTCGACAGTTGAGGCTCAATCAGTGGGTAAAACAGGAAACTCGGTGGCTTTCAATTAGGAAATGGGACGAGTGCAAAGTTGACTTCGACGAACGAGACCTTAAAGGGCGAATTTGCTACGGAGGTTTAGATTTATCGTCGACGACAGACTTAACAGCGTTCGTGCTAACCTTCCCGCCGACCGACGATGACGACAGATTTTTTGTACTGCCTTATTTTTGGTTGCCAGAGGAGACGATAGAGTTGCGCAGTCGTCGCGACCACGTGCCCTATAACGAATGGGAACGGCGCGGATTTTTGCAAGTCACGGAGGGTAACGTCGTACACTACGCCGCGATTGAACAATTTATCTGCGAGTTAGGCGAACGATTCAACATAGCCGAGATTGCCTTTGACCGCTGGAATGCCACACAGTTGACGCAACGTCTTGAAGACGATTATGGCTTCACGATGATTCAATTCGGGCAAGGCTTCGCGTCCATGTCAGCACCGACGAAGAACCTTGAGAAATTAGTGCTTGAAAAGAAACTTGCACACAACGGGCACGACGTTTTGCGCTGGAACATAGATAACATAATCGTGCGGCAAGACCCCAGCGGCAACATCAAGATAGATAAGGCGAAAAGTACCGAGAAGGTAGACGGGGCAATAGCTCTGGTAATGTCACTTTCGCGGGCTTTGCTCAACGGTGCGGGGCAAGCTAGCGTTTACGATACACGCGGACTTTTAGTTATTTGAGGGATTGAACAATGAACGAGTTTATGAAATTTTTTGATAAGGTAACCTGCGATTATCCCATGCATTTGAAGATAACTTATTGCAAGATTTGTCAGTGGGAAATTCATATATTCAAACGCGGCGCGGCAGAGGACGGCAGTGACTTAGAAATTTTTCATGACTTAGGATATTGCGACCTTGAATATTTATTTGCTAAGGCTCAAATTGCGTTGAAAGAGCATTTGTCGGAATATTGCGGAGGCTACTAATGGGTTATCAACCTGTGGAAAAAATCAATCAGAAAAAATCTCGCTGGCTGTCGCTTAGTGAGCTGTGGCGAGATTTTTTAATTTGGTGGAATTGGCGGTTTAAGAAATGAAGATATTGGAAATTTTCAAGGGCTTATTCAAGTCGCGGGACAAGCCGCAGGACAGATATTATTTCAGCGGTGCGCCGTTCCTGTTCGGCAGTTCGATTAGCGGAGCCAGAGTGGACGAATTTTCAGCAATGCGCGTGAGTGCAGTGTATGCTTGCGTCCGAATTTTGGCGGAATCCATTGCGGCGTTGCCTCTTCACGTTTACGAATACAAAGACGGCGGAAAAGAGCGGGCGATAAAGCACCCGCTTTATTTTCTCCTGCACGACGCGCCCAATCCTGAAATGACGAGCTTTATTTTTCGGGAATTGATGATGGCGCATTTATTGTTGCATGGAAATTGCTATGCGTATATTCGGCGGGACAATTCGCGTAGAGTGGCGGGCTTATATCCGCTAATGCCAAAACAAATGAGCGTTGAACGCGACGACAACGGGCAAATCGTCTACAAATACACGCCGACAAAAGAGGAAGGACAATTTACGACGTCCGCGCAAGTGACGTTTCAAAGCTGGGAAATTCTTCACGTTCCTGCGCTGGGCTTTAACGGCTTAATTGGTTTTTCGCCGATAGCAATGGCACGAAATGCAATAGGCGTGGCGATAGCGACAGAGGAATTCGGCGCAAAATTTTTTGAAAACGGCGCAAGACCGAGCGGAATTCTCGAACACCCCGGCGTATTGAAAAATCCCGACAAGTTGCGCGAAGAGTGGCAGAAAATTTACGGCGGCAGTAAGAACACGGGCAAAGTAGCTGTGCTTGAAGAGGGCATGAAGTATCAATCCATATCGATTCCGCCGAACGACGCGCAATTTCTCGACACGCGCAAATTTCAGCTGAACGAAATCGCGCGAATATTCCGAGTACCGCCGCACATGATTGCCGATTTGGAGCGAGCCACTTTCAGCAATATTGAACACATGAGCCTAGAATTCGTGAAATTTTCGCTCAATCCGTGGGTGATTCGTTGGGAGCAGAGCTTGAACAAAGCTTTGATGACGCAGAACGAACGCGGAAAATTTTTTGTGAAATTCAACGTCGACGGCTTAATGCGCGGCGACTACCAGTCACGAATGCAAGGCTATTCAATCGGCAGACAAAATGGCTGGTTGTCGACAAATGATATTCGGGAAATGGAAGACCTAAACCCGATAAGCGAAGCCGACGGCGGGAATTTTTATCTGGTCAACGGCAACTTTACAAAACTCAAAGACGCAGGAGCCGCGTATGCAAAGGCAGGTGATAAGAATGGCTAAATTTTGGAACTGGGTAAAAAACGAGGAGACGGGCGAGCGAACATTGCGGCTTGACGGCGTGATATGCGACGATGATTTTTTGGCGTGGTGGCTGGACGGCACGAGCGCAAAAGCCTTTCGGGCTGAATTGAATTCAGGCGACGGAGACATAACGGTCTGGATACACTCCGAGGGCGGCGATTGTTTTGCGGCGGCGGCAATGTATAACGCGCTGAAAGAATATCGCGGGAAAGTCACGGTAAAAATAGACGGGCTGGCGGCGAGCGCGGCGAGCGTCGTGGCAATGGCTGGCGACGTGGTAGAAATATCGCCCGTCGGAATAATGATGATACATAATCCGTGGACGGGCGCAGTCGGCGATTCAGCGGAAATGAAAACCGTTGCGCAAATGCTCGACGACGTTAAGGAAACGATTATCAACGCTTACGAGCAAAAGACGCATTTATCGCGGGAAAAAATTTCAGAGCTTATGGACGCAGAAACATATTTTCACGCGCAAAAGGCGGTTGAATACGGTTTCGCGGACAAAATAATCGGCGATGAATCAGCTCCGGCGATTGAAATTTCTTCGCGCCGCCAGATTATGAATTGCATGACGAACGCGCTTAAGTCAAAGTTCAAAGTAGAAAATAAAAGCGACAACCGCGTTGACGCCGTTCAACTTCATAAACGTTTAAACCTTTTGGAAAATAGGAGGAAAAAATAATGACGATTCAAGAACTTTACGACAAGCGCGTTAATCTCGTTGAAAATGCACGGAAATTCCTTGAGGAGCACACCGACGCCGACGGGAAAATTTCTGCCGAGGACGAGGCAAGCTATGACAAAATGGAGAGTGACATTGCCGCACTTGATAAACAAATTGAGCGTTTTGAAAATCAGGAAAAGCGCGAAGCGCAACTTTCAGCCCTGCAACCGCTCCCCGCAGGCGTCCTAAGTTCGCCAAACGCTGGCGGCGGCAAAACAGGCAGGGCTAGCGACGAATACCGCAAAGCCGCGATACAGGCGATTCGCTCAAAGTTCGGCAAAGTTTCAAACGCCTTGCAAACTAATCCCGATTTATCGGGCGGCTACTTGATTCCCGCCGAGTGGGATAACCGCTTGATTCAGACGCTCGAAGAGGAAAATGTCATGCGCAAATTGGGCACGTCATTCCCGACGAGCGGCGAACACAAAATCAATATCGCGGCGACGAAACCGGCGGCGTTGTGGGTTGCAGAGGGCGGCGCAATGACTTTTGGCAACGGCACCTTCGCGCAAATCTCTCTTGACGCGCACAAAGTTCACGTTGGAATTTTGGTCACGGAGGAACTTTTGAACGATAACGCTTTTGGGCTGGAAAATTATATCCTTGACCAATTCGGCAAGGCAATCGCAAACGCCGAGGAGGACGCCTTCATAAACGGCGACGGCAACGGCAAGCCGACGGGCTTTTTAACCACTCTTGCCGCCGACGCGACAACTTACATCACGACGAGCGGCGCGAGCATGTCCGCTGACGACGTTATCAATCTTGAATATTCGTTGAAGAGACCGTACAGACGAAATGCCGCGTGGCTGATTAATGACGCGACGCTTGCGCAAATTCGCAAGTTTAAAGATTCGACGAGCAATTACATATGGCAACCTTCATACGTGGCGGGCGAACCCGACCGTTTGCTAGGATACCCGCTATACTCGACGCCCTACATGCCAACGCCTCAAAGCGGCAACTTCGCCCTTGCTTTTGGTGATTTCAGCTACTACAACATTGCCGACCGTGGGAGTCGCGTTTTTCAAAGATTGGAAGAACTTTTCGCTGGGAACGGCATGACGGGCTTTTTACTCAAGGAGCGCGTCGACGGCATGTTGATTGATAATAGTGCTGTTCGCGGGCTAAAAATAAAATGATTATTACGTTAGCCGAGGCGAAAGAATATCTGCGCGTGGACGGTGACGCAGAGGATAATTTGATTGAAACGTTAATGACGGCGGCGCAGAGACTTTGCGAAGATGTTTCACGCCTTGAGACGGCAGAATTTGAATCAGCGGGCGAACAGGCAAAAATTGCGACGCTTTTCACGCTCGGTTACATGTTTGAACACCGCGAAGAGGCAGATTACAAAAATTTGACGCTGACATTGCGAAGCCTCCTCGACGGAATACGAAAGGCGGCGTTCTAATGAAAATAGCAGACCTGCGCGAACGAATAAGCGTTCGGAACTATATCACTCAAAGGAACGAGCGCGGTGATATTTTGAACGCTACGGAGTTTGAACGCTGTAAAATTTGGGCGAATATAATTGCGTTGACGGCAAAAAATATGGACGCCCAGCCGGAGCGGACGAACAAGATAACCTACCGCGTGACGATTCGTTATCGCAACGGAATTGCGCCCGACGATGAAATTTTGTGGCAGGAGAGACGCTTGAAATTAATTTCTCCGCCCCATGATTTAGACGGGCGAAAAATTTTTACGGTGTTTGATTGTGAGGAGGTGATACCCGATGGCGCGACGTAGCCATTACGGCGATTTAGGATTCGCCAGAGGAAAAATATCATCAAATAAAGCAGTTGCGGAAATTCGGCAGATGGGCGAACATGTTTTAAAAGCGGCGAAGGTAGCCCTCAAAAAAGGCGCAGACGCAGTTGTCGCCGACGCAAAAAATCGCTGTCCAGTAAATACAGGGAGACTTCGCAATTCAATTAAAGCCGAATCAAACCGCGACGGCTCTGTCTATTGGATAACGGCGAACGCCTCAGTTGAAAGTAAAAAGTCGCCGAGCGGCAGATTTTATTATGGAGCGGTTGTCGAGTTCAGTCCGAAAATCAATAGACCGTTTCTTTATCCCGCAATGGAACAGAATCGCCAACAAATAGAAGACGACATCAGTGCGGCGATAAGTAAAGCAGCAAGGAGCGGTTGAAATGGAAACGATAGAATTAGAGAGCGAAGTAAGAGCCGCGCTAAT
>JAFPVP010000043.1 GCA_017412925.1 Selenomonadaceae bacterium | reverse complement strand
TTTTCGACAGCCCACGAGCCGCCAGCAGGGTCAATCGGCTGGAGGAGTCCGAATTCTTCCTGCAAGATGATTTGCATGTTGCGGGCGATACGGCGGCTGAATTCGTCGCCTTTGCGAACAGGTTCATCGAACGTCGAATTTTCAAAGCTGTCGACGCCACCGACTACGCCGCTGAAAAGTTCGGTCGTGTCGCGGAGCATGTTGACATACGGGTCGTAAACAGTCTTGAAGAATTTCGCGGGGCGACCGTGAATGTGAATTTTCTGCGATTCCTCGTTGCCGCCGAACGCTTTGATAATCTGCGCCCAAATCGGACGAACTGCGCGGAGTTTGGCAATCTGCAAAAAGAAATTCGCGCCCATGGAGAAGCCGAACATAATTTGACTTGCCGCCTCGTCAATCGTCAAGCCGCGGTCAAGCAGGGCACGCAGATAAGCGACGCCCGCCGCCAAAGTGTAGGCGACTTCCTGAATGTCGTTCGCGCCGCCGTTGCTGAAGACGTTGCTCTTAACGAAAATTGTTTTGAGTTCGGGAGCGTTCTTGAGTGCCCACTTAGCAGCCTTCGCCGCCTCGTCGTAAAGTTTTTCAAGGTCTTGATTGAGCTTGCCGTTAGCGGCGTATTCAGCAATCGGATTCGCACCGATGACGCCGCGCAGTTTTGAAACGTCGCCACCATTTTTCTTTACAGCCGCAACAATCAGCGCGAGCAGAGGCAACGAACTTTCACCGGCGTAAACGTAGAGCGGGTATTGGTCGAGCTTGAGACCTTTAAGCAAAGTTTCCACGTCGCCGAGTGTCGTTAAGCTAACGCCGCCTTTACCGATGTGCTGACATTCGCGGGCGTCTTTGCCCTTGCGGGTCGCGCAGTCGACTTTGACGTTGTAAATCGTGGAGCCTTTGTCGATTTCGTGCTTGAGCAGTTCGTTATTTTCTTCGGGCAAAGTTTCGTCGCAAGCCTGCGCGATACCCCACGGCGCGTTGACGTAGCCGTTAGGAGTGACGCCGCGCAGATAATCGCCCATGCCAGGGAAAGATTTCGTCGGCTGAATCGGCTCGGTGTCCGCGTGGAAATACATCGGGCTAAAGGTTATGCCCTCGTAAGTTTTGGTGAAAAGTTTCTTCTCGAACGGCGCGCCCTTCAACAACGCTATACACGCCGCTTTCCACTCGTCGTAAGTGGGGATTGGAAAGTCAAGTTCGACTTCGGGGAAATTTTCTTGCGCTTCGGCTTTTTTTATCAGAGCCTGAAGGTCAAGTTCTGCATTGCTCATAAATTTTTTTCCTCCTGTAAAATTTTTTGATTGACTACGAAAAGTTTTTCTCACTCCTCCAAAATTGAACGTGTGATTATTGTTACCTACGGAAAATATAGTACAAATTTATCGTGGCGTCAACGGCGTAAATAAAAAAATCATTGCCATTATTGCGAAGATTGATTTGCTTCTGGCAGGTTGACAGAGCGCATTTGCTGTGATAAACTTTGGCGCGTTAAGCAGGAGCCCGGGCTTCTCACCCGCCGACCTTCAATGAGTTGGCGCGGTTTCAGCAGTTTTTTTGGTGAGAATCGCGGGTGGCTTAGAAGCCGCCTTTAATTTTTTTCGACGCGCCGCAGGAGGTGTATTTCAAATTAGCAGAGACACTTTGAGAATCAATGAGGAGATTCGTATTCGCGAGGTGCGAGTAACCGACGCGAACGGCGAACAGCTCGGCGTCATGCCCACCAGGGACGCGCTAAGACTTGCCGAGGAAAAACATCTTGACTTGGTCGAAGTCGCGCCCAAAGCCAGACCGCCCGTCTGCCGCATTATGGACTTCGGCAAATATCGTTATGAGCAGCAGAAGCGCGAAAAGGAAGTGCGCAAGAAGCAGAAAATCATCACGATTAAGGAAGTCAAGTTGCGCCCGAACATCGAACAACACGATTTTGAAGTCAAGCTCAAAAACGCGCAACGCTTTATCGAAGAGGGCAACAAAGTCAAAGTTACGATAATGTTTCGTGGGCGGGAGTTGTCGCACCCTGAATTGGGTAGCGAAGTTTTGGATAAACTTGCCAAGGCTATGGAAGAAGTCGTGACCATCGAGCGTGCCGCCAAACTTGAGGGCAAAAACATGACGATGATTCTCTCTCCCAAGGCACAAAAGGCGCAAAAGACAAAGAAGACAACTCAGACAAAAGGAGGGGACGGCGGTGCCCAAAATCAAGACACACCGCGCAACAGCTAAACGTTTCCACGTGACGGGCAGCGGCGAATTCAAGCGCAATAAGGCTTACAAGAGCCACATTCTGGAAAAGAAAACTCGCAAACGCAAGAGAAATCTCCGCAAAGCAACGCTCGCTTCGGCGGCGGACAAGGCTCGCGTGAGGAAAATGCTTCCCTACGCTTAAATTTTTTGAACGGAGGAGATTATCTTGCCAAGAGTAAAAACCGGCGTCACGGCGCACAGACGCCATAAAAAAATCCTCAAGCTCGCCAAAGGTTACCGCGGCGCGAGGAGTAAACAATTTAAAAAAGCCAATGAATCAATCATGAAGGCGGGTCAGTACGCGCACCGCGACCGCCGAGTTAAGAAGCGCGAATTCCGCCGCCTGTGGATTGCCAGAATCAACGCGGCGGCTCGCATTAACGGCATTTCTTACAGCAAACTGATTTGTGGCTTGACCAAAGCGGGCGTCGCCGTCGATAGAAAAATGATGGCGGAGCTTGCAGTAAACGACGCGGCGGCTTTTGAAAAACTCGTCGCCGTCGCCAAAGAAAATATTTGACACGTCACGAAAAAAATTAAGCCCCTCCATTCGTGGAGGGGCTTTTGTTAATTTGGCTTGACGAATCAAAGGGCGGTGCTTAAAATTTTTGGCGAAGGGGGAATCCTTATGGCGACTTACGTGCCGCGCGTCTTGGTCTGCGGAAGCGTGGAGGAGTTCAGAAAAAAAATCGGCGACAAACCCGTTGAAATTGTCGGGCAGATAATTTTCAAGATGACGGGTAGCGACGTGAAATTATTTTTCTGCGAACGGGCGTTGACGGCTGATGACATAAAAAATTTGCTTGACGGAGCGGCGGAGTATTTAATTTTCACCGACGCTTTGGATTTTTATTATTACTGCAGAAAATTTCCGCTGAATCGGCAAGTCATGACGGCTGAAACTTTTACGAAAAAAATTCACGGCGGCTTTTTCGCCACGGAAATTTTAATCCTCCTTGAAACTTTGCTTGAAGCAAAAAATTTTTCCCGCGTGCTGGATTTCGATGCCTTTTTCGCCGAAAGTGATTTCCGCACGCCGACAAAAGATTTTCACGTCGCGGTTGATTGTCTCGCCGAAAAAATTTATCCGATTATGGAGCACGTTTACGGGAAAATTTATCGCTCGTTCGGCGAATGCAAATTTCATCACTTCGACGCGCTGATTCTTGCTAAGGAGAGGACGCCCGCCGAATTTATAGACGTGCTGATTAAAACGGACGCTTTGACGGAAAATATTTGGGCGTTCGTCAGGAAGAATTCCGCGCTTGAAAAATTCTTGGCGGCTAACGAAAATATTTTCGCTAAGGTCGAACGCTTCAAGGCGGTGAACGGCGGTTGGTGTCAAATAAAAAAAATCACGCCGCCCGCCGATGTCGGAGTTTACGTCGTCACGCACAAGGACGCTAAGCTTGAGACTTTGCCCGCCGGCTACAAATTTATTCATGCGGGGCACGCGCTCGCCAAAAAAGATTTCGACTACACGGGCGACGATTCGGGCGACAATATTAGCGCGCTAAATCCTTTCCTCGACGAAGTGACCGCGCTTTACTGGATTTGGAAGAACACGCGCCACACGCACGCCGGTCTTGTCCACTACCGCAGATTTTTCACGCTCGATGAGCAGAAAACTTTCGACGCGGAAAAAATTTTAAGCGCGGCGGAGATTCTAAAAATTTTGCGCGAATACGACATAATCGTTAAAGCCGAGGGTTTTACCGACTACTCGCAACGCGACATGATGATTCGTTCGACGGGACAGCCCAATTTAATTCACCTCGCCGAAAAAATTATTCGCGGTCATTTGAACCGCACGCAACCCGATTATCTAGACGCTTTCGACGACGTTTTGAGCGGAATAACTTTGTTCCCATACGGAATGTTTATCGCGCGCCGAAATATTTTTGACGCCTATTGCGAATGGCTGTTCTCGTTTATAATTGATTCTACGGAAGAAATTCGCGACAAAATTCAAATCGGCGACAAAACGCTTGTGGAAATGGGGCATGACTATTCGCGCGTCGTCGGTTTCTTCGCCGAAAGATTGTTGACAGTTTGGCTGATGAAAAATCATTTGCGGATAAAAGAATTGCCGGCGATTTACCGCGAGGGCGTGTAGGGAGGATAAATGTTACAGGACATAACGCTCGGACAATTTTTTCCGGGCAAATCGATACTGCACCGGCTTGACCCGCGCACGAAAATAATTTCGCTGTTCGCGCTGGTAATTTTAATTTTCGTGGCGCAAGGTTGGGCGGCATATCTCGCGCTGACGCTTCTGACGGCGGGATTAATTTTTTTGTCCGGAGTGCCGCCGCTGACAGTTTTAAAATCCGTCAAGCCGCTGGCGTGGATAATTTTGTTCACGCTACTAATCCACTTCGTGAGCCACGACGGCGAAGTTTTAGCGAAATTTTACGTGTTCAAAGTGACGACGGAGGGAATAATTTACGGCGTGCAGATAAGCTTGCGGCTGGTTCTTTTGATTGTGCTGTCGAGCCTGTTGACGTTCACGACCTCGCCGCTGAAATTGACTGACGCCACGGAAAAACTTTTGTCGCCGCTAAGGAAAATTGGCGTGCCGAGTCACGAATTGGCGATGATGATGACGATAGCGATTCGATTCGTGCCGACGCTGATTGAAGAGACGGACAAAATTATCAAGGCGCAGAAATCGCGCGGGCTGGATTTCGAGGCGGGCGGCTTCATAAAAAAACTTAAGTCAATGGTGCCGATATTGGTGCCGCTGTTCCTGTCGAGTTTTCGGCGGGCGGACGATTTGGCAATGGCAATGGAGGCTCGCTGTTATCGGGGCGGCGAAGGTCGCACGCACATGAAACAACTTTGCTTTACCAAAAAAGATTTCTGCGCGGCGTTGGCGGTTCTGATAATCTGCGCGGGCGTCGGAGGATTGAGCTATGCGGCAGGAAAATAAATCGGCAATGAAACTTCGACGGCGGAATTTGGCGTTGACGGTCGCTTATGACGGAACGAATTACAACGGCTTTCAGTGGCAAAGTCCGCCGCGCCGTGCCGTTCAAAATGTTTTGGAGGAGCGGCTGGAAAAAATTTTCGGCGACAAAATTGAGTTGGCGGCGGCAGGGCGCACCGATGCGGGAGTTCACGCTTTCGGGCAGGTCGTCAACTTTTTCACGGACGGGCGCATTGACGTTGACAAAATCCCGATTGCCGCGCGAGGCGTCTTGCCCGCCGATATTGTCGTTCGCGAGGCGCGGGAAGTCGATAAAAATTTCAGCGCGTTGCACAGTGCGAAGAGCAAAATTTATCTCTACAGAATTCTGCGCGGCGCGGCGTCCAATCCGTTCGTGAATCGTTTTGCTTGGCACATCTTCCGCGAACTTGACGTTGAAGTTATGAGCGCGGCTTTGGAAATTTTAATCGGCACGCACGATTATTCCAGCTTCAAGGCGGCGGGCGGCGCACCGAATATGAATCCCGTCCGAACAATTTTTGCGGCGGAGCTTTTCGAGGAAAAATTTTTCGGCGGCGATTGCTTAACGATAAAAATTCACGCGAGCGGCTTTTTGTATCACATGGCGAGAAATATCGTTGCATTGACCGTTGCCGCCGGCAGAAAAAAAATAACTCTTGCCGAGTTCCAAAAAATTTTCGACGCCCGCGACAGGAGCCTCGTCCCCGCGACTGCTCCCGCTTGCGGTCTCTGTTTGCAAGAAGTCTTCTATTAAAAAATTTCCGTCGTGAATCGCGGCGGTTTTTTTGTTGACTTTAACCGCGATAAAAAGTATATTCGGATTAATTGTAAATCTTCGTTCCAAGGAAAGGAATTCGGTGATAGGGATGGCAATGACGGTAAGGTACAACGGCTCGGCGAACCGCGCCCTGAATAATTACGACAAGAACAGCAAGGTGCGTTCAAAATCTCTCGCCAAAGTCGCAAGCGGCATGAAAATTAATTCCGCCCAAGACGACGCCGCAAGTTTTTCTATAAGTTCAAGTATGAGAGTTAAACTCCGCGCACTCGAACAGGATACGCAAAACGTCCAAAACGGTAGCTCAATTTTGCGGATGGCGGAGGGCGGCATTCAAGGACAAATTGAAGTTCTTAGGACGATTCGCGAAAAAGTTATCGACGCGGCAAACGACCACAACACCGACGAAGACCGCCAAACGATTCAGAAGGAACTCGTTCACCTTTACGACGAAATTGAAAGTTTAGCTTACGGCACAGATTTTAATTCCAAGAAGCCGCTACTCGCCGACAAAATTATAAAGTTGGACGAGGGCGACTTGGAGGAAATCAGGAAGACAAAATTAAATCTCATCACCAACGCCCAATACAAATATCTCGACAACGTTTATGGTCCGTTCGATATTTTTACGGAGTATTCTTCTACTATTGAAACTGTTCCATTTCAAAAGACGCAGGACTACCAAAGCGGCACGCTCCCGACTAAGTCGATAGATTTTTCTGGCTACAGCGACGTCAGCGACCTTAACAACGTCGGCATTAACATTGGCGGTTCGTATTACGTTTTCACGGACGACACGAGCAAAAAATATCGTGCGTATAACGATTCAAGCGGAAAGCCCGTTGCCGCAACCGCTGTACAGCTCGGAGCGGACATCGATGATACCATAAATAATTTGAAAAACAAAGTTGGCGGCACTCTCACCGATAAAACACTTACGATTCAAACTTCAGTTTCTGGCGTCAGCGGTACAGCCTACACATATAACGAATACGCCAAAGATCTCCACAATGTCGCGAAAGCGGGCGTCAGCGGCACGACCAGCGGCGGCACCTCTAACCCTCTTAACGATCCCGATTATCCGCCGGCGAAGCAAGCGACTTTGACAGTTGACTTGTCGGGCGCGGCTGATGATTCGGGCTTCATTTTTAACCAAAGGCAATTTCGAGTTGTCGACTCCGGCACAACTCCCGAAGGAGATTACAATGTAAAGCTCACGAAAGGGACAACGTCAAGCGGCTCTGCGGGCAACGGTTTTAGTTACTCGTTCGACGGCAGCAATTTAACTTTCACGGCGAACAACACCGGCGCGGGCTACAACGGCTACAGAATATTTGACGGCTACACTTACACAACTCAAGGTGCCCTAACCAGCACGACAAATTACACGGCTTACAACAGCTTCAACGCCAGCGCGATAACAACTATCGACGCGGGCACACCTGCCACGCCCGCCATTTGGGAATACGACTTGACGGGCATGACCGTTGACAATTTCAGTAGTTTGTATGCCGGAAAAACTTTTAATGATTACAAGCTTTACGACTCTTCCCTCACGCCCAAGATTGGGAGCATTGTCGAGGACAGCGGCTCCCGCGAAAATCCACGGACGCAAATTGACATCAACGACATTCGGCAAGCTGTCAATGGCGGAAAAAGTTTGGCGCAGGCTATCGCAGAAAGAATAACCGGCGGCACCGCCGACGGCGATAAGATAAAGTTCGAGAGATACAATAACTATACGTTGCAAATGAATATTCAAACGGAGACTTTGCGCCACTACGACATAGATTTTTCCAATCTCGGCGTAAAAATTCCCGACGGTCTCTACGGCAAAGGTTTTCGGGCTTACTGCGCGACCGACAGCCGCGAGTGGTTTAATTTTATTTTCACCGACGGCACCGACGCTTACGACACGGACAAGGAGAACATAAAATCCATAAACATTGATGTTTCCGCCGTCACGGACGCCACCCAGCTTGTTAAGGCGATTTACACGCAGGGCAACGCGCTTTTGACGGGCGACGATCCGAAGTTCAATCATCACATGCGCTTTGCCGTCGACCCCGACACTAAAATTGTCACGCTTTACGACCACCGCCGCGCTGATGTCAGCGGCTATCCGGATTATCAAGAAATGGGCGCGAAAATTGCCGACGGCATCTCCTTTAAGGAGGACTACGAGCGCGAGAAAAGAAATTTTTCCGTCAAAGATTTGGTGATTCAGCACACCGACAAGGCGGGCATGAATATCCACATACAGATTCCGCAGATGACGCTGGACCACATTTTTGACCCGTTGCCTGAAGCCGACAAAACTATTTTTGATTATCCCGTCACGGACAAGGACAGCCGTGACGCTCTGCTTGGTGCCCCAAAGCCGCCGGGTATTCTCGACCACGGGCTTAAATATCTGCTTGACGCGGTGACGACAGTCGGAGCGCAAAACAGGC
>JAFPVP010000042.1 GCA_017412925.1 Selenomonadaceae bacterium | reverse complement strand
GGATTCGCCGCAGGTGCCATAATTTTTTTCCCTCCGATAATTTCGTAAGACGGATAAAGCAAGCGTTCGTTGATAATTTCAGTCGCCATAAAATCTCCTCCTTGCGTCAGTGGTGGAAAAGTCTGATGTGCGTGAACGCCATGGCGATATTGTAGCGGTCGCAAGTCTCGATAACATTGTCGTCGCGAATGGAGCCGCCTGTCTGCGCTATGAAATCCACGCCCGATTTATGAGCGCGTTCAATATTGTCGCCGAACGGGAAGAAAGCATCAGACGCCAAAGACACGCCGCGCAGATTTTCCAGCCAAGAAATTTTTTCTTCAACCGTGAAAGGTTCGGGACGCCGCGTGAATAAATTTTCCCAGCTGTCAGCAAAAGTTTCTCCGCCGAGGTAAACGTCAATGGCGTTGTCTCTGTCGGGGCGTTTTATCCCGCGCTTGAACGGCAGATAAATTACTTTGGGGCATTGGCGCAGGAACCAATAATCAGCTTTGTTGCCCGCCAGCCGCGTGCAGTGTACGCGACTTTGTTGCCCCGCGCCGATACCGATTGCCTGTCCGCCCTTCGCGTAGCAAACGGAATTGGATTGCGTGTACTTCAAAGTTATCAGCGCGGTTAAGAGATCGCGTTTAGCTTCGGGCGTGAAATTTTTATTGCGGGTCGGCACGTCTTCAAGGCACGCTTCAGAAATTTTTATGTCGTTGCGCTGTTGCTCGAAAGTCACGCCGAAAATTTTTTTAGTTTCAAGGGCGGGCGGCTCGTAGTCGGGATTCATCTTGAGGATAAGATAATTTCCGCCGCGCTTAGATTTTAAAATCTCCAAAGCTTCGGGCGAATAGCTCGGCGCGATAATTCCGTCGCTGACCTCGCGCTTAAGGTATCTGGCGGTCGGCTCGTCGCACTCGTCGGATAAAATCGCGAAGTCGCCGTAAGAACTCATCCTGTCGGCTCCGCGCGCCCTGACGTAAGCCGTAGCCTGCGCGGACAGCTCCATATCCTCCGCGAAATAAATTTTCTTCAGCACGTCGTCAAGCGGCAAGCCCGTAGCGGCACCGGCGGGACTGACATGTTTAAAGGAAGCGGCGGCAGGAAGATTTGTCGCCTCGCGCAGTTCGCGGACAAGTTGCCAGCCGTTTAGCGCGTCAAGCAGGTTGATGTAGCCAGGTCGCCCGTTCAAAACTTCAAAGGGCAATTCGCCGCCCTCAACGAAAACCCGCGCAGGTTTCTGATTGGGATTGCACCCGTACTTCAAAAATAATTCGCTCATTTAAATCACCTCAAACTCTGATTAAAATCTTCCAAAATTCTCTCGGCAATTTTATCCGCCGCGCCCTTGTGCGTCGTGTAAATTTTTTGCCCAATTTCTTGCCGCCGCTCAAGCAAGGGGTCATTGCCCGCCAGCAAATCTTCCAGATAACGTTCAACGTCTTTCCAGCTGTGCGCGATGTACATTGCCGAAAACATTTCCGCGTATTCGGGAAAAGGCGCGGCTTTCGGATATTCGCAGTGGATAATCGGTCTTACCTCAAACTCTGATTAAAATCTTCCAAAACTCTCTCGGCAATTTTATCCGCCGCGTCCTTGTGCGTCTCGTAAATCTTTTGCGCAATTTCTTGCCGCCGCTCAAGCAAGGGATCGTTGCCCGCCAGCAAATCTTCCAGATAATGCTCAACGTCTTTCCAGCTGTGCGCGATGTACATTGCCGAAAACATTTCCGCGTATTCGGGAAAAGGCGCGGCTTTCGGATATTCGCAGTAGATAATCGGTCTGCCCGTGAGAAAAAATTGGATCATTATCGACGAATAATCCGTTAGAAAAATATCGACCTTGCGGCTGCTCTTGTACATTTCGGCGAGCGTCGTCTGTCGATAAATATTGTTCGCCTTCAAAACTTCCTCGTAAGCCAAGATGTCGTCGCGGCTCATAAATTTTTTCTTCATCAGTTCGTTAAAAAGGTCGGGGTGCGGACGCAAAATCAGCTCAACATTTTTTTTGCTCAGCGCGACGAATTTGTCTTTGTACTCCATGAAGTGACTGCCGCCAATTTTGTCGTCGAAATTCCAGCGCGGCGACCACATGATACATTTCGCGGCGGAAGGTTCCTTTTCCAATTTGTAATAAGGCTCCAGCGCAGGATAGCCCAAAAATTCCACGTGCTGATAATTCATGCTCAAATTTTGCGGGAAACTTTCTGCGAACAAATTTTTAACCGATTCGCCCGAAGTGAAGAACAGATAAACATTGCGCCAGAAATTTGGATAATCGTTGAAGAGCCTGTCCGAGAAAATTTTCGACAAAGTCGCGCCGTAGGAGATGTTGCAGACTTTGGCAAATTTGGCGATGTCATTCGTGCGGAAGCCCGGAAAATTCCGCCGGCTGTCGTAGGGATTGGCAAGGAAAACATAATCGGGTTGAAGCCGCTTCAAATCCATCAAGCCGTAGCTGTAAATTTTATCGTCGGGATATTTTTTCTGGAAATACTCCCAGGCTCTCTCCAAATATTTGTAATCGGCACCCGCATAAACCACGAGAAAAGTTTCCACATCGTCGCGCTTCTTCAGCACTTCATAGACGGGCAAAATTTTTTCGGCGGAGATGTAAGAATTCGCCATGAACGCCACGCGCATTTTCCGCCGTTCGTGCCGCCGCATATTTTGACGGAAAAGATAATACGTGGCAATTTCCGCGTCGGAGTAATTCGTGTCAATGTATTTGTCGAGGAAGACAGCTTGAACGTCGCCAATCATTTTTTTGTGCCACAGGTGCTGATTGAACGGAATATTCAGCTCCGTCGGCTCCGCAAACTGAATCATGCCCAAGACGGCAAGCTCGCGCTCATCACGACTTTTGTTGTGCGTGTACCATTGCATTAATTTTTCGGTGTACTGCCGCGCGATGAAATTCAGCGTCGGGTTTTCCAAACGAATCATCAACAGCGCGAGATATTCCTCGTACCAAGATTGTTCGGGCGCATTTTTCAAATCCTTGACGGAGATTTTAAGCAACTTAGCCGCCAAAGCTTTCTTCTTAAAAAAAATCTCGGCTTCGGGATTTAGCTTCTTGTAAAATTCGAGTTCAAGTTGGATTTTGTCCAAAGTCCTCACCTCCGGCAGAAAAATTCTGCGCGGCAACGTTTATCCCCTGCCGACTCCGTGCTATAATGGCAAAAAAATTTCGGAGGTTGAGCTTATGAACAAAATGGATTGGCAAAATTTTTTCGAGACGCGAGTTGACCGTTGCAAGGTGCTAGTCATCGGCGATATTATGATGGACAGATATTATTACGGCGACGTAAAAAAATTCGCCAGCGACGCGCCCGTGCCCGTTGCAAAAATTATCAAGCGCAAGGCTTCACTCGGTGCGGCGGCGAATATCGCCAACAACTTAGCGCGGCTCGGCTGCCAAACTTCGGTGGCGGGCTTCGTCGGCGACGACCATAACTTTGAAATACTTTCCAATCAGCTTTACGAGAGCGGCATTGACCAGGACGGCTTGATTGCCACCGAATGGCCGACCACGACGAAGATTAGAATTATGAGCGGGCATGTTCAGATGTTCCGCATGGATTTTGAAGACCTCGCGCCGCGCACGGAAGAACAATTCGACGCGCTGAAAAGTTTCGTCAGGCAAAGACTAAATGACAGCCTCGACGCGATTGTCCTCGCCGATTACGAGAAAGGAGTTTGCACGGAAAGATTTTGCGCCTCGGTGATTCGCGCCGCCCACAATCACGGCGTGCCGGTCGTCGTCATGCCTTACGGTCAGCAGTGGATTAAATACGCGCAAGCCGATTACGTCACGCCCAACGTCGCCAAGATAAATAAAATCCTGCTCAGCCCCATACCCACGGACGATGACGACGCGGCGGAACGTGCAGGACGTTATATCATGCGCAAATTTAGAATTAAAAATGTTTTGGCGACGCGCTCGGCTTCGGGCATGACACTCGTGACGGAAGAAGACGCCTTCCATTTGCCGACGCGGGTGCAAGAAGTTTTCGACAGCGCAGGTGCCGCCGATACAGTCGCCGCCGTCTTTGCAATGGCTTTAGCGGGCGGCTTGAAACCCGTTGACGGCGCGTATATCGCCAACGTCGCGGAGGGCATTGTCTTAAGGAAATCGGGAACTTACGCTATCACTCGCCAAGACGTTTTAAATGAACTTGCTGGCTGAATTCTATCCGACGAGTTTAAAGCGCGGGTCGCATTCAAAAACTCTGTTCCACGGCAAACGAACGTTTAAATCTTGTAAACTCCACCTGCGCGGCAAGAGTAAATTTTTGTCAGCAAAGGCGGAGATTTTTTCTGTAATCAGCGCGTTCAGTTTATCAATTCCGCCGTTCGGTTTGTAAGGGTCAATGCCCATGCCGTAAGCGGCGGAAACAACTTCTTGGCGGACGTTGGCTTGATAAGCCCAGTCGTCAAGGTAGCGCGTGATTAAAAGTTCGGCAATGTCTTTATCGGTCATAAACTTCGTCAGCATGCCCGCGCCGATTAAAAAGCCGCTCGAATTTGACGCGGTGTTCCAGCCGCCGTAAGCCCGAATCTTGAATTGTAAATCGTCCTTCTTAAGCTGATTCATGAGCGCGTTGTCCGAACCGTTCGCAAAGGCAATGTCGACAATGGCAACGGGATAGCCCTGCGCGATAAATTCTTTGACAGGCTTAAGAAAAGTTTTCAAGTCGCCGCGCAGACGGAGCTTATTTTTTTTGGCGTCGGCTGACTCAAAAGTTTTGCCGCTTTCGCGAGTGTTTACGGCAAGGATTATGTCGGCGCGTTCGGGCGCAGGAATTCTCAAGCCGCCCGCCGCAATAATCGCCGCGTCAATCGACATGCCAATCGGCTCGTTGCCGTAAGCGGGGAAAGTCGCCGCGCCCTTGCCGTCGTTGTACATGACGGAAACAAACGGAATTTCGTCGCGGTCGTCGTTGATTGCGCGGGCAACCATCAACATACCCAGTTCGTCCGCGCCGGAGGTAACTTGAATGACGGTCTTGCCAACGTCGCTTGCGTGTTCGGTGAGTTGGCGGCTCTCCTTGTGCGTCTGGCTGAACATCGCGCTATCGTCGCAACCGAGCAGAAAATATTCAAAGACTCCGTCGCGCGTCAAGTCAATCAGATATTTGTTGGCGTTAAAATTGTTGTTGCGGCGTGTAAACCAATCGTCGAGGTATTCGGCGGGAATTTCGGCTTTCAACGTTTGGAGTTGCCGCTGATCCTTGCGCGAGAGCCTTTGCATTTCCTGCTTGTCGAGTAGCGCGGTGTATTGAAAAATTTTCGCGCCGTAAGTTTTGTAATATTCCGGCTCCGCGCTTGCGTGACTGCCCGAACGCGGCGTGCGCATTATCGTTCCAAAGGCGTAAATCGGCATGTAGGGAAATTTTTTGTCGAAGGC
The DNA here is from genome assembly GCA_017412925.1 of Selenomonadaceae bacterium. Taxonomy (GTDB): domain Bacteria; phylum Bacillota; class Negativicutes; order Selenomonadales; family Selenomonadaceae; genus Quinella. Next base: position 11,837 of record JAFPVP010000042.1, on the reverse strand, counting down.
TTGGAATTGTTGAACACGCATCATAATTTTCTGCGGGTCGAGTTGCTGGAGTCGCGAATCAACGAGGCTACCGTAAAGCATGGCGTCCGTCGAAATTACAGCAAAATCAGCTTGCGGCGCGGTCTCTTCAAGCCACGCCCAAATTTTATCTGGTTCGCCCTTGTGCGTGTTTCGTCCGAATAATTCAGTCGGTGGCGTCAAAAGTTCGTAGCCGAGCTTCTCCGCCACTTGCACCACTTGAAATAAATTGCACGGGCGGTCATCTATCGGCACGTATAAAATTTTTTTGCCCTGCGCTGCCGCCGTTGAAGTCATCATCATCACCGCTGCTATCAATAAAAAAAATATTCGTATCATAATCTTTGCCCCCTGCGATTATCGGCAAGCTTGAATGTCGCCGATTAAATTTTCCGTCCGCTTAAGGAGCGCGGTCAGTGTCGATTTCAAAGCCGTTGCCTTTTGCTTGCTGTCTTCGATTTGCTTTATGGCGTCGTCGAAATTTTTAAGCATCGGGTCGATATTTTCGCCGAGCCATTTTTGCGAGTTGTCAATCATTTGTGCGGCGCAATCTTCAGCGACTTCGTTGAATCGGGCGATAATCTCGTTGCGAACTTGACGCTGTTTAATCTCCTCTGCGCGGCGGCGTTCGTCATCTTTATACAGCGAATAGAAAGACCACGCCACACCGAGCAGCCCGATTGCCGTGCCGATTTTGCTTGCGTTCGTCGTGAAGAATTGCGCGATTTTATTCGTGGCGGTCGGCGGGAGCGGGACGGTTTTAGTTACAGTCGTCGTGAACAGTTCCAGACTTTCCGCGCCCTTGCCGAGGACACTGCCGACAACTTTCGATTGAACGGGCGGGAGTCCCAGCGAGGTAAGCCCTGCCGTCGAACCCCAATTTACAACTTGCCCTAAAAGCGCATTGAATTGACTTGGAACAATCTCCGTTATGGTTTTAGTGGCGACGACAGCATAGGGCGCGGCGATTTGCGCTCCGTAGTGCGCTGTCAAAGCTCCCAGTGCCGCCAACGCGCCGCCGGGAAGAGCCTTGCCGAATTTAATTTCCGCTTGAACTTGCGCCGACATCTTGTGATTGACTTGCTGAATGAACGGAGAATTTTCGTACTTGGCGATAGCCGAGCCGACATTGGAAAAGGCAATCGACATGCACTCGTTGATTTGATTGGAATAATTTTTTACGGCGGCGGCAACTTTTTCGTTCGCCTGCAACAAAACAGCTTGGGCATTTTCTTGACTGTTCGCGGCAAGCGCGGCGTCAGCAGTATCGCGCCCAATTCGCCCGACATCGTTTTTAAAGCGCGTGACCAAATCTTTTATCTCGCGGCGGCATTGGCTCTTCCCGTCGACGACCAAATCTTTCCGGTGCTCGAAACTGTCCTTGAAGGCGACGACAGCGTTATTTTTTTCACTGACGACGGAATTTAGCAACGAACGCAGAATATCGGCGATTGTGTTCAGCGGCAAATTAATTTTCTGGAGGACGCCTTTCTCCGCAACGAAACGATTCAAGTTTGTAATAAAAGTTTCGTGTCCGCTGCGTTCAAGTCTGCGATTTTTGCGCCGCTCATCACTCTCCGCCAATGCCTTAAAATAAGATTCGGTGTCCGTGAACGACAGGAATAAATTTTTCGGGTCGTAGGGCGTCGTAACTTTTTTTAAATCGGCGTAGATGATTTGCTGTTGTTCGGGGACGTTGCCAAGCGCAGTCCTGTCCATCTTGTTGACAACCAAAACCATATTGGCGGCGCGTTTCTGATTAATGGCGAGTTCGCGGAAGTGGTCGCCCATGCGCTGACTGAAGCCCTCGTTGGTGATGACAAAAATTAAAAGCGCGGCGTGATTGATTTGTTCGTAAGTTATCGCGTCGTGGTCGGGTCGCAATTCGGTATGGATTCCTGGCGTGTCGATAATTTCCAGCCCGTTCCAATCGTAAGCCGTGGCGGTCTGCGTGGTTATCGCCGCGCCAATTTCTACGTCTTCGCCCGTCAACATTTTTATAAGGCTTGACTTGCCCGCGCTGAATTGCCCGACGAAGACCAGCTTAATCTTGCCGCTGTCGTCGGGAAAAGTTTTCGGCAAGCGTGAAGCATCGACGCCGAGCCTATTAAATTCGTCAGTAACGTCGCGCAGAAGTTTTGCGCCTTCCCGCGTGAATTGGCTAAGTTGAAATTTTTCCATGTCGTTCACCTCGTGATAATCGGGACGCCCGCGATTTGTTGAGCGATTTTAAAATTCGTGGCGTTGACGCTGTCCGTCGGGAAAAGTTTTCGGCAAGCGGGAAGTATCAATGCCGAGACGATTAAATTCGTCGGTGACTTCGCGCAGAAGTTGTGAACCTTCCCGCGTGAATTGGCTAAGTTGAAATTTTTCCATGTCGTTCACCTCGTAATAATCGGGACGCCCGCGATTTGTTGAGCGATTTTAAAATTCGTGGCGTTGACGCTGTCCGTCGGGAAAATAGCAACAGCTTTTTCGGGATTGTAGCCGAAGTCGAGCGGATAAAAATCAATTTTCACGTCGCTGCGCAAAGTATTTTTGACGGTAGCGGAAATTTTTTTCTGCGACTTTATGACGAAAAATTTTTCGCCCAAAAGGTCGGACAGTTCGCGCACATTTAAATTTGATTTTTCGGCAAAGGCAACGAACAATTCGCCAGGCACCCGCGCAACTTCCTTGACTTCCGTGACGTAGCCCGCGCCCTTGTAGACAATCGCCTCCGTCAAAAGTTTTTCGTTGAGACGGCTGAACTTTTTAAACAGCTTGTAGGCGATTTCGTACTGGCTTTTGCCGAGCCGCGCCAACATGAATTGATAGCCCGATAACATGTCGCGGAATTCGTCGACGCCCTTAGCTAAAATTTCGCTCTTGAAAAACTTCACGACTTGCAGATACATTTTATCGAGCAATTCGTAGCTTAGAGATTTAAGATCTTTGCGGAGTTTTTCCTTAGCCGCCCGAACTTTTTTCTCCTTGTCGTCCGAAATAAGATTGCCCAAAATGCTCGCCACGCCGATAGCAATTCCTACGCCCCAACCGACGCCTGGAATCAGTGCCAAAAGCGGCAATGCCGTCGAAATATTTTTCCCCCAAGTCGTCGTGTCTTCAAGCGCGATATTCGCCGCCGTGTTGCCGTGGAAAATAAAATTCAATTCCTGCCGCAATTCGTCGCTCAAAGTTCTGCGCTTGCGTTGACATTCTTCAGCAAGCTCCGCGAGTAGCGATTGATACCTGCCGTCAAAATTCAAGTCGCGCAGATGAGCCTGCCAATTTTCGTTGACGTGTTCGTCTTCGTAGTGATATTCGGCGAAATCGTAAATCGCGGCGTCAAGCTCCGCCTTCAACTCGTCGTAAAGATTATCGATTCTTAGCAGAGAACGCCCCGAAAATTTTTTGCTCCACTCGTCAAGTTGCCGCCGTTTATTGAACCAAACGTCGCTCTCCAACAAAGTCGCCGCGCTGTGTTCGTAAATCTTTAAAATTATATTGCTCATGGGAACCGCCACGCTGTCAGCGAAAGTTTTTATCCGCAAAAATCTGCCGTCGCTTTGAACTTTGTCCAGAATAAATCTTTCGACTTCGGCAAAACGGCTGAGCTTGAAAACTGCGGGATTTTTATCCTGCGCTAGGTAAGCGGAAAGTAAATGCGTCGCAACAAATTTTATTCCGCTCCAATCCTGATTGTGAATCGCGGCGAATTCCTTAAACTGGCGGAGCGTCTCGTTGATTTTTTGCGTGTCGGCGAGTTTGTCGCGCAAGTCCTCAATGTCAAGCTCGTCGTTAATGTTGAAACGCATTTTGACGTTTAGGACGCCCAAGACAGGCTTGCCTAAATTTTTCAGTTGCGCAAGGCAAGCCGCCTCGTCGGGCTGGGGAGCGTCGCCGGTCAGCAGAAATAAAATCAAATCCGCCGCTTTCGCCGCCTCAAGGGCAAGTTTTTCGTCCGCCGCGCCCTCGAACGCGCAAATCCCCGGCACGTCCGTAATTTTTAATCCGTTCCAGTGATAATCGCGAACGTCGCGGGTTGTCCGTTGCGCACCCTTGCCGATTGATTGACCGTTGCCGTGCGTCAAAATTTCCATAAGCGTTGACTTGCCCGCCATCGTCCGCCCGTACACCACGATTGAAAATTCTTTCGTCCGCCCGCGCAGATTTTCAAGGTCGTCGCCGATTGGTTTAACTGCGTTTATCAGCCGCTTCAATTCGTCCTTTTGCGTCTCGACGAGTTCGGTATTTCGGAGCCGCTTAACTTGATTCTGTTCCCTGTCGATTTTATCAAGACTTATCGCCGCATCAAGCAACGTCGCTTTAATCTCGCTGAAATTTTCTTGCGCTAACTTGTAACCTTCCTCGGCGGATTGTCTGCACCGCTCAAGCTCGCGTTCAATCGAAGTGCTCATGAAATCGCCTCCGTTTAAATTGAAAGCATTGTATCAAAATTTTCTGTTATTGCCAAAGAAAATTCGTTGACTTTAAGGCAATTTTAATTTAAAATCTGCAATGGAGGTGGGTTAAATTGTTAGATAAAAAACTGGATCCCGAACAGGCTAAAAAGTGTCAGGAATCTAAGTGGTATCCGAAATATCACGTGGCACCGCCTGTCGGTTGGCTCAATGACCCGAACGGCTTTTCTTACTACAAGGGTCAGTACCACATTTTCTATCAGTATCATCCGTATTCCGTGAACTGGGGACCCATGCACTGGGGTCACTCCACGAGTAAGGATCTTTGCCACTGGGAACATCAGCCGATTGCTATCACGCCTGGCGAATTCTCCGAGGGCAAAGAGTGGTACGATTGGGACGGTTGCTTCAGCGGTTGCGGCTACGAGTTTGAAGGCAAGCTTTGGCTCATGTACACGTCGCAGCGGTTCAATCGTTCGGCAGAAGGCACCGACATCGGCGGTAATGCCAGCAATCCTTCCGGCTATAATCCTTCGGGGTCTTCCGGCGGCGGCAATGTCACCGAGCGTCAGTGCTTTGCTTATTCTGAAGACGGCATTAACTTCACGAAGTACGAAAAAAATCCTGTAATTGATATTCCCAACGATCACCCGATTGTTGCCAATGTCGATTTCCGCGACCCGAAGATTTGGGATCACGACGGCAAATATTATTGCGCTATTGGCAACAGAATCCACGACCGCTCCCGCACGCAAATCGTTCTGTTCGAGTCCGAAAACTTCTTCGACTGGAAATTTAAATCCGTCGCTGCCATTTCCAAACCGGATTATTCCGAAGGCACCATGTGGGAATGCCCCGGCTTTGCGCATTTCGGCGACACATACGTCATGATCATTTCCCCGCAACACGTTCCGCCGCAAGGCTATATGTTCCACAACATTCACCAAGCGGGCTACATGATCGGCAAGCTCAATTACGACACCGGCGTTTACGATCACGGCGAATTCTTCACGTTCGACCACGGCTTCGACTTCTACGCAACCACGATGATGAAAAATCCGGAAGGACGCTATTTTATCATTGCTTGGATGGCTGCGTGGCAAAGTCCTTTCCCCGAACAGGCTGACGGCTGGGCAACGATGCTTACCATTCCCCGCGAACTTCAATTCAGGGACGGCAAAGTTTATACCGTTCCGCCCAAAGAACTCGAAGGCATGCGCGGCGAAGGCGTCCACTACAAAGATCTCTCGTTCGCTAAGGGAACAAAAACGACGCTTGAAGGCGTTAAGGGCAACTGCGGCGAGCTCCTCTTTGATGTCGACGTTAAAGAATCGGGCACTTTTGAATTTGAGCTGTTCTCGAATTACAGCGACGAGAAAACTGTCGTCAAGTATCTCTTGGAAGACGGCAAGCCCGTTCTCGAACTCAATCGCGACCAAAGCGGCGCAGGCGGCAAGGGCGTTCGCAAAGTTATTTTGCAGCCTTTCGGCGACACGCTCAAGTTCCGCATCTTCCTCGACAAGTCCGCGCTTGAAATTTTCATTAACGACGGCGCAGAAGTCATGACGACCAGAGTTTATCCGAAGTCCGAATCGCAAGAAATGGTCTTTATTGCGCAATCTGGCAAACTCGTAATCAAATCGCTTGACTGGTACGAATTCTAACCCGCTTTAAAAGCGGGGGAACAGCGGTCGCGCTGAATCATTTAAATATTTTTAGCGTTATCGCCGCGTCCGTGCGAAATTATTTTACAAAAATATTTCCGTAAACAAAAACCGCTCCGAACTTTTGGGGCGGTTAATTTTTTTCAAAGGTGATGAAATGATTATTCAGCAAAAGACAAAAGAATTGCTCGCCGAATCGCTAAAGGAGCTCGCGAAATTTAAATCCGTCGACAAAATCACGATTAGGGAGCTGACAAAAAATTGCGGGCTTACTTCGCCGACGTTTTACAATCATTTCCGCGACAAGTACGATTTGATGGCGTGGATTTACAATCGGCGCGTCGAAGCGTCAATGAAAAATTTCGGGCACGGAGATTCTTTGGAAGACGTGATTTGCAAATGGATGGAAATTATTTTGGAGGACGAAGATTTTTACGTGAACCTGCTGAAAAATGCCGTCGGACAAAATTCTTTCCGCTACACCACGAACGACCACGCGATTAATTTGCTTGGAGATTGGATAAAAATTCATCACAATCTGAACGAACTCACGCCGGAAATTACTTTCTGTGTAAGATTTTACATGCGGGCGATTTCGGAATTTGTCAGCGATTGGGCTTTGGACAGGTGGGACTGTTCGCCGCGCGAGATGGCAAAATTTTTCGTGGAGGCAATGCCCGCGTCGCTCAAGCCGTTGCTTTTACAAATTTGATGTTTTGTAAATTGAAATTTTCCAGCGCACGTCGTAAAATTTCACTGAAAAAATTTTTCGAGGTGATTATTTTATGCCAATGGTCAAAGATTATCTGAACAACAAATTTAAGCACGGAATCGAGGCGGGCAAACTTCAATATGGCGTCGGGCAGGAAACTACTTCGGCGGAAGTTGCGGAGATTCTCGCCACGTCGAATTTCGATTTTCTCTTTGTCGACGGCGAACACGGCGGGCACACCGTCACGACAATTTTGGACATCGCCAGAGCAATCGCGGCTTATGACATGACGCCCGTCGTCAGAATTCCGCAAGCCGGCACCGGAATCATCAAACAGTTGCTTGACGGCGGCATTCAGAACATCATCATTCCGAAAGTCGAAACCGGCGAAGAAACCGAATCGATTATGTATTGGGCGAGCTATGCGCCGCGCGGCAATCGTGGCTTCGGAGCGAGTGCTGTGCGCGCTGGGCGTTTCAATCGCCACCCCGATTATCTTGACCGCAACGTCGAGGAGATTTGTATCCTGCCGCAGATTGAAAGCGTGCGCGGCTGGGAAAATTTGGAGGCAATCGCAAATACGCCTGGCGTCGGCGGAATTTTCCTCGGTCCGATTGATTTGGCTGTCGACATGGGGCACGGCATAAATATTTTCCACCCCGAAGTTGAATCGGCTATGGACGACATGATTAAGCGCGTTCGTAAGCTCGGCAAACCCGTCGGCACAATCGCCTTGACGACCGAACAATTTAAACGCTTCGTCGATTTGGGCATTTCGTACATTATTCTCGGCGGCGACACTGCCTTTTTGACGACGGCGGCGGATAATACGCTCAATACTTATAAGGAGGCTGTTAGCAAATGAAAAACGTTGTGATTATTTGCGGTCACCCCGCGCTGGAAAATTCCGTTGCAAACAAAACGATTCTGGAGGAAATTGCCGCGCAATGTCCGCAAATCGAAATTCGCAAGCTGTGCGAACTTTATCCTGATTATCAATTCGACATCAAAGCGGAGCAGGCGGCTTTGGAGAAGGCGGACGTTATCATTTTCCAATATCCGATGCATTGGTACGGCTTGCCCGGTCTTTTCAAGCTCTATATCGATAAAGTTATGGAGCACGGCTGGGCTTACGGCTCGCAGGGCACCGCGCTTGAAGGTAAAGCGTTGATTGCGTCGTTGACTATGGGCGCGCCCGATTCTGCTTACTCTGCCGGTGGCGTCATGGGTCACACCGTCGAAGAATTCAGCTATCAAATTAAAAATTTCGCCGCAATGTGCAAGCTCGATTTCAAAAAGTTATTTTTTATCGGCGGAATGATGTGTGTGCCTGGCGTCACGACGGAGGCTCAAAAGCAAGCTCTAATCGACAAGGCTAAGAAACAAGCCGACGATATTGTTGCGTGCGTGAAGAGTTTATAAAATTTTGGGTGGGTTAAAATGTTTTCGGACATTATAAAAAAAGTTCCCGCTCGCGACTACGGCATTGAAGGCTTGGAAGTTCACGTTGACCACACGACGACCGGCACGGTTTATTTCGTCAGCGCGGCAAAGGAAGTTGTATTCCCCGAACACGCTCACGCCGCACAATGGACGATTGTCGTCAGCGGCTCGTGCACTTTCACTGCCAACGGCGAGAGTAAAATTTACAATGCGGGCGAAACGTATTTTATTCCGGCGGGCTTGCGTCATCAAATTACGTTGCACGCGGGCTATTGCGAAGTTGATTACGTCGACGACCCTTTGGACGGAGAGGAATGTACAATGGACAACAAAGTTATCGCAGGTCTTCAAACAATCGTCACGGAGCTGGCTCAACAGGCTGACGGGCATGTTATTCAGTCGAGGATTTTTGCAAGTCAAGGCTTGAGCAAACTTGCCAAACAATACGAAGAGCACGCCGCCGAGGAGCGCGGTTACGTCGTCAAGTGCATTGACCGCCTGATTGATTTGGGCTGTGAAGTCAAGCTGGAGAATAAAAAGTGCGCGCCGATTATCTGCGACGTCGTCGAATATCTCAAGCACGACTTGCAAGTTTCAAAAGACGGCTTGGCGTGGCTGAAATTTCTTGTTGCCGCCGCGCAGGACGACCCGACGACCTTTGACATCTTGAAGAGCTATTATCAAGACGAGGAAGGCGATATGTATTGGGCGGAGCAACAGCTTGAACTTATCGAACTTATCGGCAAGCAGAATTGGCTCGCTAAACAGCTTTGATAAAAAAAATTTAACCCGTCGCAAAAATTTTAGTGACGGGTTATTTTTATAGCGTACCAAAATAATTTCGCAAAAAATATCTATCCTACTTGACGAAAAGTTTTTGCTGTGCTAACATGCGGGGCAGTGATTCGGCGCCTTCGTCAAGTGGTTAAGACACCGCCCTCTCACGGCGGGTTCAAGGGTTCGAATCCCTTAGGCGTCACCAATAACGAAACTAACAAGGGCGTTGCGTGCGGCAGCGTCCTTTCGCTTTAAAGGAGTGATAGTTATGACGGAAGAAGAAATTCGTTCGGCAGTGGCTTTGGCAGTCGAGGCAGTGCGCGAAAAAAATCCAATGGCACCGTCGATAACAAACACCGTCACGCAAGATTTTGTAGCGAACGCGCAGCTGGCGGTGGGCGGTTCGGCGGCAATGCTCTACTTGGCGGACGAATGCGAATCAATCGCCAAAATCGCGCCGGCATTTTACATCAACATGGGCACGGCGATGCCCTTCTACGCGGAAACACTGCCACGGGCGGCGAAGGCTTTGCACGAAAATCAAACGCCATGGGTGCTCGACCCAGTCGGAATTGGTTTGGCGAGCTTGCGGACAGAAATTTTAAAGAAGTTAAAAGAATTCAAGCCGTCAATCGTGCGCGGCAATGCCTCGGAGATAATTGCGCTGGCGAAACTTTGGGAGCTGATTGAAGACGCGGGCGGGCAAGTTCGCGGCGTCGATTCAACGGAAAAAGTTTCTTCGGCAAGGGCGTCGGCTATTGAACTGGCAAAATTCACGGGCGGTGCGGTTGCGGTTTCGGGCGAAGAAGATTTTGTAACCGACGGCAAGGAGGAAATTCAGTGCGCGGGCGGCTCGGAGCTGTTCACGAAAATCACGGGGAGCGGCTGTGCTTTGGGCGGCGTCATGGCAGTTTATGCGGCGGTGGCTAGCCCGTTTATCGCGGCATTGACGGCGACGACGATGTTTAACTTGGCGGGAATAAAGGCGGCGGCTCAAGCTCCAAAGCCCGCGAGTTTCAAGGTAAATTTCTTGGATAATCTGTATGAGCTAAGCGCGGCGGAGGTTGCAGAAAATTTCCGCGTGGTCGGCTCGTTTGAAAATCTTTTTAACGGCTTATTCAGAACCGGCTACGAAAACTAAGCGACTTTTATGACAGGAGGGAAAAATTTTGATAGACATTCAACCGGTTGAGCGCGCCGAAATGGCGCAGAGGATTGATAACATACGGCGGCGGATTTCGGCGATCGAGGAGAAAATTGGAATCAACACCGGCGACTTTCAAGCGACGTTGGAGCGGGAAATTGCGCGGCAAGCAAATATTCAGCCGCCGCAAGCCGTCAACGAAACTCAAAAAATTCCAGGCGCAACTCAGCCCGTAAACGAAAACGACGCGGCGAACTCCGCAAAAGTTGCCAAAGCCCTGCGCGAGGCGGAAAAAATCGAAACGGATAAAAGTCTGCCAATAGAGCAGAAATCCGAACCTGTGCAAAATTATTTGCCTGGCGAGGAAGCTCTGCCGAATAGAATTAATCCTTCGCAACAAAAGATTGAGCGCGTGGAAGTTCCCGACACCGAAATTAAAGTTCCCGACCGCGACGAAAAAGTTTTTGAGGACAACTACAGCGGCAAGAACGCGGAGATTATTCCGACCGAAGATTTAATCATGCAGACGGCCGAAGCTTACGGCGTCGACCCGCAAACCGTCAAGGGCATTGTCGAATTTATCAATCAACGCCAACACGAACCCGCGCAGGTTGACGAGCCCACCGCCACCGAGGACTTGATAGATCGGGCGGCTTATCAATACGGCGTCGACCCGCAACTTGTTCGCGCGATTGCCATTGCCGAATCCGACATGAATCAGGACGAAATTTCGCCCGTCGGAGCAATCGGCGTCATGCAACTCATGCCCGAAACAGCGGCAAGTTTGGGCGTCAACCCCTACGACACGACGGAAAATATCGCGGGCGGCACGCGCTACCTTAAGCAAATGCTCGACACCTTCGACGGAAATATTCCGCTGGCAGTCGCCGCCTACAACGCCGGTCCCGGCGCAGTTCAACGCTACGGAGGCATTCCGCCCTATTCCGAAACTCAAAATTATGTCGGGCGCGTAATGGATTTGTTCAGATGAAAAAAATTTTTTTGACAATCTGCGCGGCAATTTTGATGATGACTTCGCCCGCCCGCGCAGAAATTTTTATTGACAATTTTATTTTGTGGACGGCGCACCGCGACGAGTTGATTGACGAGTACACGCTCAAGCACTACGGAAAAATTTGTCGCGAAATAATTCCTCAAGCGGTCGTCGTTCATTGGACGGCGTTCGGTACGCTCGAATCGGTTTGGAGATATTTTTACGCAGAGGAAATGCCCGACGACGAAGGCAGATTAAACGTCGCCTCTCAATTCATCGTTGACCGCGACGGAACGATTTGGCGGCTCATGCCCGAAAATAAATTCGCGCGGCACATTATCGGCTACAATCACTGCGCGATTGGCATTGAAAACGTCGGCGGCTACGGCGGGCGCGAAGATTTAACCAAGGCGCAACTTGCCGCGAATGTCCGCCTGATAAAATATCTCCACGAAAAATATCCGACGATTAAATACGTCTTTGGGCACTATCAACAGGGCAAGGCGCGCGCGAGCGGGCTTTTTATCGAAAACGTTCCTAACTACTACGCGATTAAAACTGACCCTGGTCCGAAGTTTATGCGCGGCTTGCGTGAACAGCTGGAAAGTGACGGATTAATTTTTTATGACGAGTGAAAATCGTCAAGCGTTGATGGACGGTTTCCGCGACGGCGTGCCGATTG
>JAFPVP010000041.1 GCA_017412925.1 Selenomonadaceae bacterium | reverse complement strand
GCGCGTCACGTTCACGATTGGCGCACTCGAAGGAATTTTATTGCACCACGTCCCGCAACAACAAAATTACGACCGCCGCGCAGGAATTATCCTCCACCCGACGAGCTTACCGAGCAAATACGGTATCGGCGACATGGGCAAAGAGGCGTTTGAATTTATCGATTACCTCAAAGCGGCGGGGCAAAGCATTTGGCAAATTCTTCCGCTAAATCCCGTCGGCTATGGCTATTCGCCCTATCAATCGCCGTCGGCGTTCGCGGGCAACCCGATGATAATTTCAATCGACGCGCTGATTGCGGACGGCTTGCTGGACGAGGGCGATATAAAAGTTCCGCTCAAGCTTGGCAAGTCAAAGTTCGTTGACTTCGAGAGCGTCGACCGCGTCAAGACCGGCGCACTAAAGAAAGCGTTCGCGAACTTTAAAAAGAAACTCAAGAAGGACGCCGCACTTAAAAAAGACTTTGAAAAATTCTGCGCGGCGCAAAAATATTGGCTGGAAGATTACGCGCTGTTCGCGGCGATTAAGCAGAAAAATGACGGCGCGTATTGGGTCGAGTGGGATTTGAAAATCAAACAGCGCGACAAAAAAGTTTTGGCGGCATTGAGGAAAGAACTTGCTGACGAAATTTTATTTACGGAGTTTGAGCAATTCATCTTCGCGGAGCAGTGGAATAAACTTCACAGCTACGCTTTGGAGCGCGGAATTCAAATTATGGGCGACATGCCGATTTTCGTTTCGGCGGACAGCGCGGACGCTTGGGCTAATCAGCAGGAGTTCCAACTCGACGCGGAAGGGCATCCGGAAAAAGTCGCCGGAGTTCCGCCCGATTATTTCAGCGCGACGGGGCAGCTTTGGGGCAATCCGCAATACGATTGGGACGAGATGAAGGCGACGAAATACAAATGGTGGAAATTGCGCTTCAAGCGGATTTACGAGCTGGTTGACATCGTGCGCGTTGACCACTTCCGCGCCTTTGAATCGTATTGGTCGATACCCGGCGATGCGAAGACTGCCATTCACGGCGAGTGGCTTAAAGGTCCCGGCTTGAATTTCTTTAAAGAGATTCGCAAGGAGATTGGCGACGCGCAGATTGTTGCGGAGGATTTGGGTATAATCACCGACGCCGTCGACAACTTGCGCGAGGATTGCGGCTTCCCCGGCATGAAGGTTTTGCATTTCGAGTTGCACTTCAACGAAGATGGGCGCATGGGATTTGTCCCGCCGGAAAATTCGATAACCTACACGGGCACGCACGACAACAACACGACGGTTGGCTGGTTTATGGAGGACGTGGACAACGACTCCAAGGCGACGATTGCCGCGCTGATTGGTGCTGACGTGCGCCACCCCGACGACGTTTGCAAGAAGCTGATTGAATTCGCCTACGCCTCGAACTCGCGCTTTGCGATTGTCCCCATGCAAGATATTTTGAAACTTGACAGCAAAAACCGCATGAACACGCCTGGCACCGTCGGAACGAACTGGGGCTGGCGGCTCAAGCCCGATTACTTGGCGGAGGCGGAGGCTGACAAGCTCAAGGCTCTTTGCAATAAATATTTGCGTTAAAGTTTTATGAGGTAATAGTATGAAAAAATTTTTATCCAAGCTGGCGGTCGGCGCGGCGATTCTATCGCTCGTGAGTGTCGACGTTGAAGCTTGCACGATTATGTTGGTTACCAAGGGCGCGTCGACGGACGGCAGCGTTTTCGTTTCGCACTCCAACGACGGTTTCGGCGCAGACCCCAACGTCGTCTTCGTGCCCGCTAAAAATCATAAAAAGGGAAGTATGCGCCCCGTTTATCCGACTGCCGCCGCCGTTGACGAGTTGCCCGAATATAATTGCTTCAATGTTCCGCAACTTGTCGCGCCCGAACGTAGCGACGCTTACAATTTCCCCGGCAAGCCCTTGACCAAAGCGATTGGCTACATTCCCGAAGTCGAGCACACTTACGCTTATATCGACGGCAATTATCCCGCCATGAACGAGCACGGCTTGATGATGGGCGAATGCACCGACCGCTCCGCGCACCTGCCTAAACTGCCCTACAAAAAAGGCATCGGGATTTTTTACTCGACGGAACTCGGTCGCGTGGCATTGGAACGTTGCAAGACGGCGCGGGACGCGATTAAATTAATGGGCGCGTTGATTGACGAGTACGGGCTTTACGGCACGGCGGAGGCTTTGTTCGTGGCGGACAAGGACGAGGGCTGGCTCTTTGAAATGCAACCGACACCTTCCGGCAAGGGCGGCTTGTGGATTGCGGAGAAAATTCCCGACGGACATTTTTCCATTGCGGCGAATCAGTTAAGAATTCGCGCGATAAGGAAGGACGACCCGAATCAAATTTTTAATCCGAAACTGCCGCAGATGTTGGAAAAGCTAGGCTGGGCTGCTTACGACGCGCAGGGCAATTTAGATTGGGTAAAATCTCTTCAAGCCGAGGAAAATAATCACCCGTATTATTCACAGAGGCGCGTGTGGCGTGGACTTAGCACCGTTGCCCCGTCGAAAAATTTTTCGCCGACCGTCAGCGATTGGGATTCTGATTATTATCCGTTGAGCGTTAAGCCCGACAAAAAGTTGGCTGTCACCGACGTTATGAAGTTGTACCGCGATTATTATCAAGATACGGAGTTCGACAAATCGGCAAGTTCTTTCGCGGGCTTGTACGGCTCGCCGTATCACTACGAAAACGAGAAACGAACCGAGCGTTCAATCATGAGCGCGAAGACGACACATACTTACATCGCGCAAGTTAATGACAAACTTCCCGCGCCGATTTGTTGGCTGTCGATGAACACGCCGTTTGAAAATCCGTTCGTGCCGTTTGCCGTGGCGAAGTTGCCCGCCGCTTACGACAAGGCGTTGAGAGACGAATACGACGCCTCGAAAATGTATTGGGCGTCGACGCAAGTCATGTCTTTGACGCAGGGCTATTTCAGCGTGATAAGCCCGACGGTCGCCGAAGCCGTAAGCGAATCGGAAAAAAATTCTCTGGAACTTATCGAGTCATCGCGCAATCTGCCGAAAAATAAATTCGCCGCGACGTTGAATCAAAATGCGGTTAAAGTCTTCGACGACTGGAAAAAACTTTACACGCGGATTTTGATTAAATACGACGGCGGCGCAGGTCTCAAGTACGATGAACGGAATTTGCCAGCGTCCTCCGCGCCGACGAAGTATTAACGAATTTTGAAAGGTGATGTCATGGCAGAAATTGAAAAAACTTTTATCGTCGAGAAGACTTGCCCTATCTGCGAGAAAGAATTTCGGGTAGTCAAGACGCGCTCGCGGATTATGGTGACGGGGCGCGACGAGGACGGCTGCACGCACTACGCGAATTTCAATCCCTACTACTACACCGTTTGGGTCTGCGAACATTGCGGCTTTGCGGCGGACGAGGAAACTTTCACGACGAAAATTCCCGACCGCCACTTGACGATACTTAAAGCCGTCCTGCTCACGAAAAATATCAAGGTTCCGTTCGTGGAGGAGCGCACGCCGGAAAATGCATCGACGGCTTACAGATTGGCGTTGAAGTATTTGGATTTGATTCGCGGCAAGTCCTCCAAAAAAGCAAAGTACGCGCACCGCTTGGCGTGGGTTTATCGTGAGACGGGCGACAAAGTTCAGGAAGAAGAATTCTTGAAGAAGGCGGCGGAGTTTTACGAAGAAGCCTTGATGCGCGAAAGTTTCCCAATCGGCGAGCTGACGGACAATGCGTTTATGTATATCGTGGCGGCGATTTATAATCGGCTGGGCGACCGGCAAAAGGCGACGATGTATTTATCCAAGCTGATAAGCGACCAGGGCGTCCGCGAGCGCGAACCGAGAATTCACGACAAGGCGCGCGATTTGTGGGGAGACATACGCGCCGCGCGGAAAAGAAAGTGATTGGTGGTTAGTGGTTAGTGATTAGGAAAAATTTTTTGAAGGTTGTCGCGTGTGTTCTGTTGAGCCTGATGATTTTGGTCATGGGCTCGACGGACTGCGCGGCGAAGAAAAAAGTTGTCAAGGAAAAAATTTTATACATACCGCACGACAGCCGCCCGATTGTAAATCGGCAGACGACTGAAATTTTGGAGAAGGCGGGAATTCAAATCGTGACGCCGCCCATTGAACTTTTGGGTGACAGAGAAAATATCGGCGACCCGGATTTGCTGTGGGATTGGCTGAACAAAAACGCCAAGAAAGATTTAACTGCGGCGGTCATTTCGTCGGACGCGCTGCTTTACGGAAGTTTAGTCGGTTCGCGCAAGCACGATTATGACGGCGACACGATTTTAGCGCGGGCTGATTTGTTCGCGGAGTTTCGCAGGAAGCATAAAAAATTGCCGCTGTACGTCTTCGGCTCGATAATGCGCACGCCGCGCACAGGTTTGGCGTCGGGCTACGAGGAGCCGGATTATTATCGCTACTACGGCACGAATATTTTCCGCTTAACCGAGCTTATGGACAAGCAAGAGTTGGAAGGCTTGACGCCGCGCGAGATTAAGGAGTTCAATTTTCTGCAGCGGCTGATTCCGACGAAGGCAATCGAAGACTGGATGGGGCGGCGCGAAAAAAATTTTGACGCGAACAAAAAATTAATTGATTACGCCCGCGAAAATAAATTCGATTACCTTCTGCTCGGTCGCGACGACAACGCGCCCTATTCGCAGACGCACAACGAAGGACGCAAGCTCGTCGCATACGGCAAGGGGCTTGATTCAAAATATTTGACGACGGCGGGCATTGACGAATTCGGGCTGGTGCTTTTGGCGCGGGCGGTTAATGAACGTGCAAAGATTTCGCCGAAAATTTACGTCAAATACAACTGGGGACGTGGAGCGCAGACAATTCCCAGCTACTCCGACGAGCCGATTGACAATTCGATTAAGGCGGCGATTCGGGCGACGGGCGCGACTTTGATTGACAGCGAGAGCCGCGCAGATTTTATCCTTGCCGTGAACACGAACCCCGCTGGCGAAACTTTCGAGGCGAACGACGACATTAACGACGGCACGCCGCGCGAAGGCACGAGATTTTTTGTGGAAAGCGTTCAAGATTATATCAACGCGGGGCGCAAAGTTATCGTGGCGGACGTGGCTTTTGCGAACGGCTCGGACAACGCGCTCATGGAGCAATTCAGACAACGCGGGCTTCTTTTCAAGTTGCAAGCTTATGCGGGCTGGAACACGCCGACAAATTCAAGCGGCTTTGCGCTCAGCGAAGGGTTGCTCACGGCGCGCATGAAGGACAGTGCTATTGACGAATTGCTCCTGCGCCGCTACCTTGACGATTGGGCTTATCAAGCGAACGTTCGACAAATCGGCGCGGCTCAACTAGATTGGATTGCTGGCGACGGTCGCTACGAATTTTTAAATGACAAGCGCGACGAGACCGAGGCTAGTTGCGCGACGTGGATTCAGAATTTCGCAAAGAAAAATCTGCCGAAATTCACGGGCAACAACAATATCCGCGTGCACTTCCCGTGGAACAGAATGTTCGAGGCGGAAATTTCCTTCGGAGGGAGGCAACGCAATGCAAGATAAAAAGCAACGTGACGTTGCATCCAGTTAGCGCGATTTACCGACAAAAATTTTCGGCGACTCGCCGCGCTTGAACGGAGGAAAAAATTTGCAAGATAAAAACTTTATAACAGTAGCTCTGCCGAAGGGAAAACTTTTCGGGCTGTCGGCGGAGTTATTAAAAAAAGTCGGCTGGACGGCTGAAGGACTTCACGAAAAATCGCGCAAGCTCATCATCACCAACGAGGCGGCGCGGCTGAAATTTATCATAACGAAAACCGCCGACGTGCCAACTTACGTCGAATACGGCGCGGCGGACATCGGCATTATCGGCAAGGACGTGATTTTGGAATCGGGCAAAGATGTTTACGAACTGTTGGATTTGGGTTTTGGCGCGTGTCATTTGATGATGGCGGTGCCCAAAGATAAAAAGCGTCCACGTCTTGAGGATTATGCTCACACCCGCGTTGCCACCAAATTCCCGCACATCGCCGAAAATTTTTTTGCCGCGCAGGGAATGCAAATGGAATATATCAAGCTCAACGGCTCGATTGAACTCGGTCCGATTGTCGGCTTGTCGGAAAGTATCGTTGACATTGTCGAAACGGGCACGACGCTCCGCGAAAACAATCTTGAGGAAATCGTCACGATTATGAATTCGACGGCGCGGCTCATTGCCAATCGCGTCAGCTACAAGCTCAAGTTCGCGCGAATTAATTCACTCGTCGACGACCTGGTAAAAATTCTCGCGAACAATTAACTTTGCAAGCGTATGTAAATTTACATAAATCCTCGCCGAAAACTTTTTGGCGGGGGATTTTTTCTAAGGAGGAATTCATTTGGAAAACAAACAAGCTCACGCGGGCGAACAACCTTACGACGAAAATTTTTATCGTATTCAAAAGGACGGCTCCTATAAATCTGCAACGGAAGTTTTGCCGATCGTCAACAAATTTATCCGTCCGCGTACTGTAATTGATTTGGGCTGCGGCGTCGGCACGTGGCTTGCCGCTTGGCAAAATATTTCTAACGTGGAAATTTGTGGTATCGACGGCGATTATGTCGACCGGTCGCAACTTTTTATCGACAAAAATTCTTTTTACCCCG
>JAFPVP010000040.1 GCA_017412925.1 Selenomonadaceae bacterium | reverse complement strand
TTTCGGCTTAAACGCACCCGACGCGAACGCGGGATTGATATTCCCAACCGTCGTGTCCTTTATGCCCTCAATGCCGCTCATCACTGCCGATTGATTCGACACCGCCCAATCAGGCGTCGTCGTCGTGTAATTTGCCATTCGATCAACTCCTTTTATCTGACTTCAAAAATTATCGCCAAACCGAATTCTTTTCCTTGCGCGTCGGTGAATGTACGCGAAAGTTCCAGCTCAACTTCCCACGGCTCCTCGGCGGGCGGAAATGTCATTTCAATCAATCCATTTTTTTTGACGGGAATTGTTGCCACGCCCATGACTTCAGACGTGACTGTCAGCGAAAGATTTTCCGCGTCGTTGGGGAGGAAGTAAGGGAGGGCAACTTTTTCTTTGTTGCGCACGAGAATTTTTGCCCGCTTGCCCGCCATGACTTGGAATTTTAAATCGCCGTTGCGCATTTCGTTATAAAAGCCCGACAAAGGAATTGCGTCGCAGTTCGGCTTATAATCGAGCAATCCGAAATTTTCATGTTGCACTGCCAGACAATATCGCGCGGGGTGCCCGTTCGTGTAGCGGAGATGATAGCGCGCGGGGTTGTAAAGATTTTCGGCGGTCGCAGGTTCGATGAATAAATCTTTCGACAAGTCTTCGCGGACGAAAAATGCATTCGAACCGGTTAAATTAGTGCCGACCAGTTGATAGCCGAGCCGCTTGCCCAAAAGTTCATACGCCTTGAGCGAAGCTCCATGCCAATCGGAGCCATTCCAAATGTGGCTTTTGTTGTAAGCTTGCTTCCAATCGCAGTTCGGCGGAAATTTCGCGTTGTATTCGACGATGACCACGCGCGGCTTGACGACGTTAATCGCCTCCCAAACGTAATAATCGTTGCCGTCAATGTCAATGCTAAGCAAATCAATCTCGCCCTCAATGCCGCCCTCGACGAAAAGCTCGTTGATATTCTCCCGCGTGATGAATGCCCGCAAAGCTTTCAGTTGACCGTTCGCGATAACCGGCGCAAATCGTTCGCGAATTTCTTTAACGTGAGTTTCGCCACCGTCAATCCAAAGCCCGCGCCAGCCTTTGAACAAAAGATAATGGCTATTGCATTCAAGCCCGTTCTCTACGCCGAACTCAATAAAAATTTTGTTAGTCGTGCCGACGCGATTAAAAATCTCCTCGATGATGCCGTCCTCGTCGTTTTGCGAATAAACTTTGAAGCCGTAGTATTCCAGACATTTTTTATCCTTGAGCCGTTCGCGCGTCGCGTCCTCAAACTTCATGCACGAACCCAAATAAATTTGATTAAGCCGCAAATATTCGTTCAATGGAATCGCCTCCGTTTGGCTGAATTATAAATGACGTTGATTAGAAAAGCAATGTGGAATAAATATGGAAAAATTTTTTCTTGAAAAATATTTTGGAGTGTGCTATAGTTTTGGCGGCTTAAGGAAACAAGCGGAGAAGTTGGAAGGCTTGAGGAAACACGGCCACTCAATTTTGAAAGCTTCTCCAAATGAAACCGAAAGCCAACAACGTAAATCTATCGGTTAAAATTTTGGAGGTCTTTACAATGAAAAAAACAGTAGCAGCAGCATTGACGGCGGCATTTGTCGTCGGCATGAGTTCAACCACGTTCGCGGCGGCGAATCCGTTCAGCGACGTGCCGGCGGGGCATTGGGCTTACAATTCCGTTTCCAAATTGGCGGCTGAAGGCATTATCGAAGGTTACGGCGACGGTACTTATCGCGGCGACCGCAACATCACCCGTTACGAAATGGCGCAGATGATTGCAAAGGCTATGGCGAAGAATCCTACCGGCGCGAACAAAGCCGAACTTGACCGCCTCGCGGCTGAATTCCGTGAAGAACTCGACGCTCTCGGCGTTCGTGTTGCAGAACTCGAAAAGTACGCCGACAAAGTCGTTTGGCATGGTGAATTGCGTTATCGCTATCGCAACGAAAGAATCAAAACCGTAGACGGCGGCAAAATTAAAACCACCAGAAACTGGATTATGATGCGTTTCGAACCCACGGCTACAGTCAACGACCACTGGAAAGTTAAAGCCCGTCTCGATGCAACCTCCGACATGAAGGACGATACTTCCAGCGATTTCAAACTTAAGCAAGCCTACGCGCAGGGCACCTACGGCAAGTTCCAAATCAATGTCGGTAAATTGCCCTTCTGGACAGACGTTGACCAAGGTATGTTGATTGATGATGAGTTCAGCGGCGCACAGCTCGTTTACGGCGATCAATTCAAAGTCGCGCTCATGGCTGGTCGTTGGAGCGGTACCAATGAAATTGATCCTTCCAATTATGCTGGCGGCGAAATTTCTTACGACAACGATAAACTTTACATCGGCGCGGGATTCCACCACTTCCGTAGCGATTACTTCAAAACTTTGCATGACGCATTTGGTCAACGCTACAACAAGAACACCGGCAACGCTGCTGTTTGGTCGGTCGGCGCACATTACAACTTCGGCGATTTGCAAGTTCGCGGCGCATATGCTCAGAACACCAAGGCTAAAGACTGGAAGAAATCCTGGACTGCCGGTCTTGCCTATGGCAACGCCGATAAGACGAAACCCGGCTCTTGGAGCATCAGCGCGGATTATCGCTACGTCTCCCCGCTCGTCAGCTTGGCTCCGACTTACGACGCAGCTTATGCCGGTTCCAAAGGCGTCGAGTTCGCCGTCAAGTACGTACCGATTTACAACACGAGAATCGAGCTTCAATACTTCCACGGCAAAGACTTCATCACCGACAAGAGAGCTAGAGTTTTCTTCAGCCGTGTCAGCTGGTTCTTCTAAGAAAATTTTCGCCGAACTATCGGCAATCAATAAAAAAGACTCCTCTGCTTGTGGCAGGGGAGTTTTTTGAATTAGAAATGGAGAATGTGGAATGAAGAAAATTTTTTTGGCGTTGGCGGCAACGTGTTTACTTTTCGGCGGAGGCGTCGAGGCAAAAAAAATTCCGCCGCCCGTGCCGACAGCGGAATTTGAGCAAATGGACTTCATGCAACTTTATCCGACGTATTCTTGGTTGCCGCTGCCGATGACGCAATTTTATCAGGTGCAGGTCGTAAAAGTTTCGACAAACACAATCGTCCGCGAACTTTTCAACGTCGAAGCTTTAGACCGCACGACGGATTGGACGCCGTTCACGGAAGCGGGAGAATATTATTGGCAAGTGCGCGTTGTAAATAAAAGCCACAAGCCGCTAAGCGATTGGTCGGAGAAAAAATTTTTCACAGTGACTGCGCCCGTCAAGTTCGCGGTTTTGGGCGACAGCATTTCTCACGGCGGTGCAAATTACACTCCCGCCGGTCAACTTTCTTGTCAATGGGAAACTTATTGCGACGTGCCGATTAAAAATTTGGCGCGGAGCGGCGACACTACTCAACAAATGCTCGACCGTTTCGACAGCGACGTTTTGCCGTTCAAGCCGCAAGTGCTGGTTATCATGGCGGGCATAAACGATATTCGCCTTGGCGCGGACGCTGACGCCGTCATAAAAAATCTTGAGGCTTTGCGAGATAAATGTTTGGCGAACGACATGACGCCCGTTTTCTGCACGATAACTTCCATGAATCCCGAAATCATGAATCGGCGCGGCATTCCTCTGACGGACGGCGATTGGCGGGAGGCTCGTGAAAAAATTAATTTTTGGATAAAGACGACGCCCTATTTTATTGACGTGGCGGAGAATTTGACTGACGAATTTGGCTATCTCCGCGCAGAACTGACGCCCGACGGCTTGCACCCTGCTCTTCGCGGCAAAAAAATTATGGGCGAGTTCATTGGCGATTATCTCAAGAAAAATTTTTAAAAGACAGTTTCAATCGTGCCGATAATTTCCCCACGATGATTTTTCAGCACGGGCGGGAAAATTTTGTCAAGCTCGGTCGCTTCGTCTTTGGTCAGCAAGTCCAAATGTTTAAGCACGGCAATCGTCATTGGCGTAACCGCCGCATAAGAGCCGTCCTCAATCTTGAACGTTATGCCCAAATTGCCGTCCTTGACAGCCAAGCAGTAAACCGCGTCGGAGCCGATTTTGGCGATAATCCTGCCGCCCGTCACTTCCGAGACCGCCAAATCAATTCTGCCATTGCCCGAAAGAACTTGCGGATATTTGCTCATCGCGTCGCGGATTTTCGTCGCGGCAAGTTCATAATCACCCCAATCGCCCTTGCTCGGCGTGGAAAGTCTTGCATAGGCGAGCGACATGTTATAAATCGGCAGATAGAAGACGGGCACGCCGCAACCGTCAATCCCGATTTCCAATTTGTCTTCAGGCATGCGCGACGCCATTGCTACATGCTTGAAGATAATTTTTTGCGCCTCGTGGTCAGGGCGAATGTAGCCTTCGTAGGGAATGCCCAGCATCATCGACAGCGCGATTATCTGCGAATGTTTACCGGAGCAGGGATTGTGCACGGGCAAAACTTTTTCTCCCGCCGCGATAATTTTTTTGAACGCCTTGCCGCTCATGGGGCGCACGACGCCGCAATCCAAAACAGATTCGTCGAGCCCAAGCTTGGATAAAATTCCTCTGACAAGCGCGACGTGATTTTCCTCACCGCTGTGGCTGGCAACAAGGAGCGCAAGTTCCTCGTCGGTTATGCCGTATTTTTCCAGCCCGCCATTTTTCACGAAGGGCAACGCTTGGAAAGGCTTAGCGGCACTGCGCCAGAACATCGGCAAATGCGCGTTGCCGACGTGAGCAATGACTTCGCCTTTACAGTTGACTGCCGCCACGTCTCCGCGATGAATATTTTCCACGTGACCTGCGCGGGTGTAATGCAAAACAATTTCACTCATGAAAATTCCTCCTCTATTTTTCTCTATTAAATCAGCGTTTATTTTATTTCTGTCTGCGTCTTGTCTGCATTACGGATTTGTCTGCAAAACCGCCGCCTCTTTCATTGTGCATTGCTTGCGCCACGTCATTGACCTGCGAAAAAAATTCCCTCCTCCATGGAGGGCTTTTTTATTTTATTTTTCACGTAGCCACCTCCGAATCACACTGCCTCGTTGTTATTAAATTAATATTAGCACGAATCTTAATCACACGCAAGAGCGCACAGCCCGTCGTCACGACCACATACCTTGTAACTTCAAGCTTGAAGGCGAAGAAAATGCTTTACACCGACCATGATAGTGATAGGTAACTTTTTGAAGTAATCTCCGAGTTTTCCCCCACTCCACACCGTGCAAGCGACTTTCAGCGCACACGGCGTTCCATCTTTGTTAATTCATTCCAATCTAATCAATCTACCGAAAGGATTTTATTTCCAACTAATTTTCTTAACACATTGAGTTTCTGGATATTTGGTTTACAGGCTTTCAGGCAACGTTGAATAGTTTCAAGATTAGTTGCATGAATGAGTTTGTGAACGATT
>JAFPVP010000039.1 GCA_017412925.1 Selenomonadaceae bacterium | reverse complement strand
CGCCAGCCCGTACATAAGCAAAATTAAAAGCGGCAAGGCTATCGCGAACTCCGCGAACACGAACCCTCCGCTACGTTTTTTAATCTGTAACAACGCGAATCGTCCTTTCAAGCTTAACGGAAGCGTCTTGCCCGCCGACCGTCCACGCAACTTCAACCGCGACAGTGTGCAAATTTCCGTTGGAAGATTTTTCGCTAGACGTGACTGTAAAATTTATCGGGACTCCCTCGGAAAAATTTTTTGTCGTCAAATCTTCGGGCTTAACTTGGCAACTCAAATCCAACGTGCCCGCCGCCGCCTTGCTCTCCATCATTGCAAATTGTTCGTTCGCCAGATGAATCGCCGTCAATCGCAAAGCCGCTTGAGGATTTTTTAATCGCGGGGCGGCGTTCATGAGAATCATCGCGGCAAAGGACGTTATCAGCGTCAAGAAGACGACGTTTAGCAACATGAAGCCGCGCTCGTTTCTTAAGTTGTTCATTGCTCACGCCCGCCGCGAAAACGCCCGACGCTATCAAAAACGATATAAGAATTTTTGTTGAAGCGCGAAGTTAATTTTAAAGTGTCGCTGATTGCCGGACTTATTCTGCCCGCGTCGTCGAATTTGATTGTCCAAGCTTTTCCGTCATTTTGGGAAGCAGTCACGCCGCTTGAAAAATAATGCTCGTAGTAAATTTTACTGTTGGCAGTTTTTTCGAGAGTATAGTAGTTGGGATCAATAAACATTACGTCGGTTTCGTCGATAGTGCCATCTAAATTACTGAAATTAACATTTTTCATGTAGGTCATTCGTTCAAGCGACTGCATAAATCTTAAATCCGAATAAAGTTTTTTGGTCTCGTAGTCAAGCGCAACTCTGTCGATGACGCGGGCGGCGTTCGGGAGTGTTGCAGTTGCAAGCACGGCGATTATCAGCGTGAATAAAATAATTTCGAGCGTTGCGAATCCTTTTTGCATGGCTTTACCTGTAGAAAAATTTATCGAAGGTTGACTGCGGCTTGGGCGGCTCCTCGGAGTAAACGCCGCGCATTTCGTCGCGAATGATTTTTCCGCTTTCGATAGCGATAACGCGCCGTTGCATTTGGTCGACGATAGTTTTATCGTGCGTCGCCATGACAATCGTCGTGCCCGCCGCGTTAATCCGCTGAAAAATATCCATGATGTCCCAGCTCGTTTCGGGGTCAAGGTTGCCGGTCGGCTCGTCAGCGATTACGATTTTCGGGTCGTTGACAATGGCGCGGGCAATGGCAACGCGCTGTTGTTCGCCGCCAGAAAGTTGCGCGGGAAAACTTTTAAACTTTTCGCGCAAGCCGACGATGTCCAGCACGGTGTTTACGCTGCGTTGCATGATTCTGCGCGGAGCCTCGATAACCTGCATTGCGAAGGCGACGTTCTCATAAACGGTCTTGTCCTCCAGCAAGCGATAATCTTGGAAAATAACGCCGAGTGTCCGCCGCAAGTAGGGAATTTCTTTTGCTTTGAGTTTGGTAACGTCCTTGCCGTTGACGACGATTGAGCCCGACGTTGCAACTTCTTCGTGCATTAAAAGTTTCATCAGCGTGGACTTGCCGCTACCCGATGTGCCGACGATAAACACGAATTCGCCGCGCTCAATGTCAAGGCTGACTTTGTCGAGCGCGAGAACGTTATTTTCCTTGTAAATTTTTGTCACGTCTTTAAGATGAATCATTTTTCCTCCTAAATTAAAGCTGTCGTATCTAAAATTGGCAACATCACGGCAAAAACCAGCGTCGCGACGATTAGCCCAGCGATTAGCGTCCCGAAAATTTCTGCCTTGGCGGGGAGCGTCCGCAAAATTTCTTCGACTTCAAAATCCGCCATGGATTCGCATTGGCGGAGCATGTTGACGAGTTCGCCGCCCGCCTCGCCCGTCGTGATTAAGCCGACGTACAGCGGTGGGAATTTTTCTTTGGCGACCAGTGCGCTGAAACTTTCGCCGCGTTCGACGGAAAATTTTATATCGGACAAGATTTTTTTCGCGAACAAATTTTTACTTGCCGCCGCGCAGAGTTTTATCGCCTCGTCCAAAGTCACGCCGCTCTCCAGCAGAAAACTCAATCGCCCGAAAAAATTTCTCAGTTCGACTTCGCGCAGGAGTTTGACGTTCAATCGGAGCCTGTCCAGAAAAAATTTTACTGCGTCGACTCTGTGAATTGTCCACGCGCAACCCGCCACGCTCAACGCCGCAACGAGCACGATTAAAAATAAATTTTCCGCCAAAAACTTTCCGCCGCGCAGGAGTATCAACGTCACGAGCGGAAGTTCGCCGCCCTGTTGCGCGAAAAAATTTTCAAAGACGGGCAAGGTCACGTTGATTAAAATTATCGCCGCCGCCACCGCCGCCAGCAACACGAACACTGGATAATACATTGCGCCGCGAACTTTTTTCTCCGTCGAATAGTTGCGTTCTAGCTGAAGTGCCAGCCGCGCCGCCACGTCTTGGAGGTTGCCGCTTGCCTCGCCGATTTCCACTGATTGAATTGCATCGCCGCCGAAAATTATTTCGTAGCGCGACAGTGCCGCCGCAAAGCTTTGCCCTTCGCCGACTGCCGCCACCAAATCATTTAAAATTTTTTCCGACGGGTGATTTTTCGCCGCGCCCGCCAAAGTCCTAAGCGAATCGTGCAAAGTCATCACGCCGAGCATTACGCTCAATTCGCGGAAGAAGACCGACCGCCATTGTCCGCCGAGTTTCAGCTTAAGATAAAAATTTCCTGCGACTTGCGCGAAATTTCCCTGCGTAGATTCCAAACTGACGACCGTCACGCCCTGATAATTCAGCGCGGCGTAGGCTTCGGCGTAACTTTCTGCCTCCAGCGTCCCGACTTGTTCGACTGACGCCGCGTCGTAGCCCTTGTACTTAAATTTTTTCATAGCCGATTGCCTTCAATGCAAAATCCATTGTCTGCATACCTTGCGCCCGCCCGCTCATCATCACGTTGGGCAGTTGCACGTATTTTCCTTGGCGAATCAGCGAACGCGCCGCCGGATTTGCGATTAGAACTTCCGCCGCGCAGGTTCGTCCCGTTGAAGTTTTGACGAGCTGTTGAGAAATTATCGCGCTGAATTCGTCGGCGAATAAATCGCGGATTGCGTCGCGCTGAACGAGCGGGAACATTGTTTCGACGCGCATGGCTGTTTCCGCCGCCGACCGCGTGTGCAAAGTCGCCAAGACCAACACGCCCGCCGCCGAAGCCTCCAAAGCCGCGTGCATTGTCTCCGCGTCGCGAATTTCGCCGATTAATAAAACGTCGGGCATTTCGCGCATTGCCGTTCGGATTGCCGCCGCGAAGTTCAAAAAATCTTGTCCGAGTTCGCGCTGGCTCACGAAAGATTTTTCCGCCGCGTACTCAAATTCTATCGGGTCTTCCAACGTCAGCAAGTGGCATGGGCGAATTTTTATCAGCGCGTCCAAAAAGGCGGCGAGCGTCGTCGATTTGCCCGAACCTGTTCTGCCCGTCACGAGGATTAAGCCCTGCGCGGCGTGGAAGAATTTTTTCAGGGCGGGCGGTGCTCCCAATTCGTCGAGCGTCGGGATTTTTTTTGCGATAAGTCGGAAGGCGAGCGCGGGGAATTTTCGCTGATAGTAGACGTTGACGCGGAAACGGCGCGATAATTTTTCCTCCACGTGCGAAAAGTCAACCGCCAAATTTTTTTCCAGCTCTTCGCGAAGGCGCGGCGTCAACAGCTCAGACAAAAATTTTTCCATGTCCGAATTCATTACGCATTGCGCATTACGCATTGCGCATTGCAGTTCTCCCGCTACACGAAAAAAAGGCGGTTGCCCCGCCGTCAAATGAACGTCCGAGGCGTCGAGGCTAACCGCTTTCTCCAAAATTTCTTTTAACATCAGTTTCTACCCTTAGATAATTCGTCGTCAAAGGAAGGCGCATCGTCAACGGGCGCGGGCTCATTGTAAACGGGCTCCGGCTCGTGATAAACAGGTTCCGGCTCACGAACAGGCTCCGGCTCGTGATAAACAGGCTCCGGCTCACGAACAGGCTCTGGCGCAGGTTCAACGTAATCAGGCACGCCCTCCGGCTTTTGCGTATAATCGGATTCGCGAACAGGCTCCTGCTCATGATAACGTTCGGAATCAGGCTCGGAGTAATAATCTCTGCGCGGCTTGGACTCTTCTTCCTCGTAATGATCACGGCGCGAACGCCCGCTGTTGTCGCGCACTTCGTTGACGACATTTTTGCTTGACCGCCTGTCAATAACAAGCGGGTCGAAATCGTGGGCGGGGACGTTTAGCAGGGCGTTCTGCATGAAGTGGCTCCAAATCGTCGCGGGCAAATCGCCGCCCGTTATGCCGCCAAGTTCGCTGTTATCGTCGCAACCAATCCACACGGAGGCAACCAAATCGGGCGTGTAGCCGACAAACCAAGCGTCGTGATAATCGCTGGTGGTGCCAGTCTTGCCGGCGGCGGGTCGCCCGATAGCCGCGCCTTTGCCCGTGCCCTTCGTGATGACGTCCTCCAACATGCTCGTCAAGTCAGCGGCACTTTCCGGCGAGATAACTTGTCGTCCTTCGGGAACAGATTCGTGAATTATATTGCCGTTGCGGTCGAGAACTTTAGTTATGGCGGTGTGCGGAATGTGGAGACCGCTGTTTGCGAAAGTTCCATACGCGCTGGCAATTTCAAGCGGAGTAACTCCGCGCGTCAAGCCGCCGAGCGACACGGCAAGATTTGTATCGTTCGGTTCGCCCGTTAAGACAAAAGTTGAAATGCCCATCTCCTGCGCGTAGTAAATCGCCTTGTCGATTCCGAGGGCTTGCGCGATTTTAACGGTCGGCACGTTCATGGAAAAAATTGCAACTGTGCGCAACGTGACATTGCCGCTAAAACGTCGGCTGTAATTTTGCGGCGACCAATCACCAATCGTTATCGGGCTGTCTTCGATGACAGTGTCGGGCGTGTAGCCGTTTTCAAGCCCCGCGACGAACACGAACGGCTTAAACGCGGAGCCGGGCTGACGTTCCGCCATTGTCGCGCGATTGAATTGGTCAGTGCCGCGCCCGCCAACCATTGCTCGGATATAACCTGTCTTCGGCTCGACGGCGACGATTGCGCCCTGCGGCTGAACAATTCCGTTTGCGTCGGTATAGTATTCGGGCAGATACATCAGCAGAGCTTCTTCCGCCATGCGTTGAATATCTAAATCAATCGTCGTGTAAACTTTCAAGCCTTCTTTATAAACCGCGTCCGCGCCATAGCGGTCAACCAAAAGTTGCGTGACGTATTCGATAAAATACATGGCGTCTTTGTGCTTTTCAGGGACATTTTGCGGCGCGAGGACGAGTTCAGCTTGACGGGCGGCACTTGCCTCGTTGTGGCTGATGTAGCCGTAAGTTACCATTTGGTCAAGGACGGTGTCGCGGCGAGCAATGGCGGCGTTAAGATTGTTGAACGGCGAATAATAATTCGGGCTTTTAGGAATTCCCGCGAGCATTGCACATTCGCCGAGCGTCAAATCCTCAACATTCTTGCCGAAATAAGTTTTAGCCGCCGCTTGCACTCCATATGCGCCTTGCCCGAAATAAATTTGGTTCAGATACAGCTCCAAAATTTCTTGCTTGGTGTATTGCTTTTCGAGTTGCAGCGCGAGGAAAATCTCTTGAATCTTGCGCTTATAAGTTCTGTCCTGCGTGAGGTAGGCATTTTTTGCCAGCTGTTGAGTTATTGTCGAGCCGCCCTCCGCGATTTCCTGCGAAACAATGTTTGTGTAAGCGGCGCGTGCCAAACCGCGCGGGTCAACGCCCTTGTGTTCATAGAAGCGATTGTCTTCTATCGCCACAAATGCGTTTTGCAAATTCATCGGTATCTGCTCAATTTTGACGGGCACGCGGTTTTCCGTGGCGTGAATGATTGCGATTTCATTGCCCGCCGAATCGTAAATGTGACTCGACGCGGGCGGCAGAATATCCTTCGACAAGTCCGCCTTGACGTTCATGTTCGCCGTCACGAAACCGATTCCAACGCCGACCGCCATCACGATTATAAAAATAATAAGTCCTATAAAAATTTTCAGGAACGTTGAAGATTTTTTCTTCGGCGCAGACGGCTGAGCTTGCACGTCGCCGCGTCCTAAATCTGTCCTGCTCATTATACTCCCTCCTAAACGCCGCTTATCTTATCATAAATTGATTGGTCGCGTCTATAAACCTTAAAGAAATTTTGACTCCGCTACATGCTGAAGAAAAAAATTTCTCCGCGCCCCGCTTAGCTCCAACGGGAGATTGGCGTTCCGTCGCGACTTTTTTTTGGTTCACAAAGTTATTTGCAAGTGATATAATCGCGCCACTTACCTTGAACAGGGGGAGATTATATGCAGCTCACAAAGGTTAGGAAACGATCGGGACAGAAGGTGAACTACGACCGCGAAAAAATTTTCCTCGCGATAGCCGGCGCGAACCGTGACGCCTCGACACCCGACGATAAACTCTCCGAAGATGATTTGGAACGGGTGACGACTTCAGTTGAGCGGGCGATTGCCGAGAACGAAATTATCGGCGTGGAGGCGATTCAAGACCAAGTCGAGAAAGCTTTGATGGCGCACGGATTTTTTGACGTGGCAAAACAATTCATCGTTTATCGGCAAAAACATTCTCAACGCCGCGCCGCGCAGAAAAAATTGATGGACACCTACCGCGATATTTTTTTCGCCGACAGCGTGGACATCGACCTCAAGCGCGACAACGCCAACATCAACACCGACGCATCAATGGGCATTATGCTAAAAATGGGCGCGGAAAGTGCCAAGCATTTCGTCGACAACTACGTCCTGCCCGAAGAATTCGCGCTGGCGGATAAGGAAAATTGGATTCACATTCACGACAAAGATTTTTCGCTGATAACTTTCAACTGCTGCCAAATTGATTTGCTGAAACTTTTTCACGGCGGCTTTTCCACGGGTCACGGATTTTTACGCGAGCCAAATTCCATTCGCTCCTACGCTTCGCTGGCGTGTATCGCTGTGCAATCCAACCAAAATGACATGTTCGGCGGACAAAGTATCAACGCCTTCGATTACGCCATGGCGGAGGGCGTAAAGAAATCTTTCAAGCGGGCGATTCGCGACGAAATTAAACGCGCCTGCAAATTCTGCGACGTTCAAGCGACGGGCGAGGCTGATTTTAATGTTTGCACTTATTCACAGGGAGAAAACCCCGCCGCCGTCGAAAATTTGACCGCGATTGTCGGCTCAAAAAATTTGGCGGAAAAAATTTATCGTCAAGCCTGCGCGGACGTGGAAGAGGAAACTCATCAAGCCATGGAGGCGTTAATCCACAACTTCAACACGCTCCACAGCCGCGCCGGTGCCCAAGTTCCTTTCAGCTCGATAAACTACGGCATGGACACTTCGCCCGAAGGTCGCCTGGTGATTCGCGAGGTCTTGAATGCTATCGACGCGGGCTTAGGCAATGGCGAAACTCCAATTTTCCCAATCAGCGTCTTTCAGCTCAAAAGCGGCGTCAATTACAACGTCAGCGACCCGAACTACGATTTGTTCCGTCAAGCCTGCAAAGTCAGCGCGAAAAGACTTTTTCCAAACTTCGTGAACATCGACGCGCCCTATAATCTGCAATACTACAAGCCCGGCGATTACAACAGTTGCGTCGCGACAATGGGCTGCCGAACCCGCGTAATGTCCAATGTCAACGGGCGCGAAGAATCGGGCAGCCGCGGAAATTTCGCCTTCGTGACGATTAATCTGCCGAAACTCGCGCTCGAAGCGAAGGGCGACCTTGACGAATTTTTTAAGCTCTACGACAAATACATTACCCTTTGTCACGATTATCTTTTGTTCAGGCTCAAGACGATTGAAGAGAAGCACGTTTACAATTTCCCGTTCCTTATGGGGCAGGGCGTGTGGATGGATTCGGAAAAGCTCAAGCCGACGGACAAGATTAAAGACGTTCTCAAGCACGCCAGCTACTCTATCGGCTTTTGCGGTTTGGCGGAATGTCTGGTTGCTTTAATCGGCAAACATCACGGGCAAAGCGTCGAGGCTCAAGAACTCGGCTTAAAAATCGTCAAGCACCTGCGCGAACGCACCGACGATTATACAAAGCGCGAACGCAGGAACTGGACGACGTTCGGGACGCCTGCTGAATCGACTGCTGGGCAATTCCAACGCGCCAATCGTAAAGTTTACGGCAATATAAAAGGCGTGACCGACCGCCCCTACATGACGAATTCGAGCCACGTGCCCGTTTACTTTCCAATCTGCGCGGGCGACAAAATTCGTATCGAGGCACCGTACCACGCCATTTGCAACGCGGGGCACATCGCCTATATCGAAATGGACGGCGACCCGACGAAAAATCTTTCCGCGTTCGAGGCTCTCGTCCGCGCCATGCATGACGCTGATATGGGCTACTTCAGCATAAATCACCCCGTCGACCGCGACCCCGTTTGCGGTTACACCGGAATAATCGCCAACGAGTGCCCGCATTGCCACAGAAAAGAAGTTGAAACGGGAACTTTCCACATAGCACGGCTTAAACCGTAAAAAAAACCTCCGTCAAGTCCGGCGGAGGGAATTTTTTTTATTTCTTGAAACGTTTTTCGACGCGCGTAAATATCAGCGGAATTACAAACAGGATAGAAAAGAACGGCAGGAACGCTTTAAAAAATTTGTACGCTTCCAAGCTCAGGAAATATTTAATCAGCGGATAAATCACAACCGCTATCACGCCTAAAACCGCAAAGCCAATCACTATCCGCCACAATCTGTCTTTCTTTGGAACGTTTATCTTGAAGTTTATAAATTTTTGCTCCAAGAACCAGCCCAAAAAGAACGCCAGCCCGAATCCCAGCGCGTCAAAGGCATCTGCTCGCGCCGTCAGCGGGTTTACTATCACTTTCCCGTTTAAAATGTCTTCGGGGTAAGGTTTAAAGTAAAGCCACAGGAATACAATCACAACCGCAATCAATCCGCCGATAAAGAAAATTAATTTGCGCTCGTCGTCTTTGCCTATCCACGCGAAAATTTTTTCCGCCAAGAAAAGTAATCCGATTGAATAGATTATCGCGACCAAAACGTCTTGCGGAGTGTGCACGCCCAAAAAATTCCGACTGAACGCCACGAGCAACACTATCAGCGCGAAGACTGCGATAACGGGTTTTGCCAAAACTTTCCTGTAGAAGAACGCGAAGCCGCCGTAAATCGCCGTCGTGAATTGCGTGTGACCGCTGGGGAATGAATATTCGGAGGCTTTAGCCATTGCCGTAGCCGACGGAGCCAGATTAGCGTCGCTGAACCACGGGCGATAAACGCAAAATGTCCCCTTGAGCAAATCGTTGATCATGCGTCCGAATTGGGCGTTGAACAGCAAAAATATCCCCGCTTGCTTGTCCCTGCACCAGAATAAAAGCGCGGGTATCATCGCCGTCAATGCGCTTTCCGGCAATTTGGAGACTAAGGTAAAAAATCCTTCGCCGCCCCAATCCGTGCGCAAGCCCTGCAAAAAAAGTAAGTATTCTAAATCCATCAATGCACCTCCAAAATTTTTAATCGACCTCGACGCCGAACATTTCGCACAGAGCCTTAAGCCCGCCGCTGAAGCCGGCACCGACCGCGTTGAATTTCCATTCGCCTTTGTGACGATAAATTTCTCCGCCGACAATCGCTGTCTCGACGCTGAAACCGTCGCGCAAATCGAAGCAGAAAATTTCTTTGCAAGCCGCCCCGTCAATCACGCGGACAAAAACTTTCACGCGCCCGAAATTTTGCTTGCGCGCCTCCGCCTCGTAAATCGTCAACGTGAAACTGATTCGTTCGATTGCGTCGGGGATTTTTTTTAGTTTAATGTGAATTGCGCTGTTGTCAAGTTCGACGGCTCCCGAATTGTGGCGCGGGTTGCCGTAGAAAATAAAATCTTCGTCGGCGTGAGTTTTGCCGTCCGCACCGAGTAAAAATGCCGAAGCGTCAATTTCCAAGTCGTCGTCGCTCTCCCAGCGCGATTCGATGATAAGTTCGTTGAGCGCGGGATTATCTTTCGTGAGCGGGACGCGCTGACCTTTGCGCAGGGCGAGTGATTCGCTCGTATCAATTTCCTCCGGCGAAGTTTCTTCGGGCGCGGCGTCTTGATTAAGGGCGTCGATTTTTTTCTGCGCCTCAGCGAGTTTTTCTTGGGCGTCAACGATTTCATCCTCGGTGGCGTAATTTTCTTTGAGAACTTTGATTCGGTCTTGCCATTCGTCGACGATTTGTCCGCGAATAGAAAGAGCCTCACTCTCTTGCCCCAGCCTGTCGTGGCATTCCGCGAGACTTTTCATCTCCGAAATAAAATCAATCCAACGCCCGCTGTGATATTTATTAGCGGCATTCGCGCTGAAATTTTCGCGGTAAAGGTCAACGATTGCCCTGCGAAGTTTAAGCTCGTCAACATATTTGCCCGCGTCGCGAAGTGCGTCCGCGAGAAATCTTTTCTCATTTATAACATCAGTGTGCGCGGAACCAAGATTTTTTTCCTTGATTGACCTAAGCTGTTGACGATACTCTTCGACCTTGTCGCGATCCTCCAACTTTTCACAAGCCCAAATTAAATTATCCAAAGCCCGCAAAGCTTCGGGGTCGTCTTCCAAAAGATTTTCCCGGCAAAAATTCCAAGCCTTCTCGCGCCAAGTTACCGCTTCGGAATAATTTTCTTCAGTATCAAAAATGTCAGCGATTTGATCCATCACTTCGAGAATTTCATCGGCAGAAGCCTCCGAATCATTTTCAAGGAAGTTAAGAGCTTCGATGAGTTTTTCGTGCGCGGCGGAGTAATCGTAGAATTTGTTTTTAAGAAATTCTGCGTGGTCGCACAACGCCTCTACAAATTCCTCGCGAGTCGTCGGCAAATCTTTTCTGTAGAAATTTTCAATTTCCTCGAACAGCTGGTTATCTTCTGGGTGATTTTCTTCGTCCGCGAACAATCTATCGGTCAAACCTTTTTTGGCAGCGATGATTTCCGATTCTTCGACGCCGGGCTTTTTCTCGGTGAGGGAAAGAATTGCACGCCTGATTAAAATTTCTTGGTCGTAATCACAAGGTATATTCCACAAATAATTTTCCAGCGCAGAAATTGCCGCGTCAAAATCTTCAACGGGCTCAGCGGTGTACCGATTGATGACGGCGCGGGTGACTTCCATAATTTTTTCCCGCCAAAGTTCCGCTTCCTCGCTACGGTTCGATTCTTCCAGAAGTTCAACCAATTTTAACATGAGTTCGGCGGTTTCTTCAGCGGGTGCGTCAAAGGATTCAATGCGGCGTTCCAAATCTTCAATGCGGCGCGCGGAGTCGTCAGCTTGACTTGCTAAAATTTTTTCGGCTTCCTCGTCGCGACCAAGCTGCTTCAAAGTTTCTACGAATTCATTAATCTCGTAGGGTGACAGAGCGATTCCAATTTTTTTTGCGACCGTCATGTACTTGCGGTAGAATTCGGCTTTCTCTTCTAGATATTCTGCGCCTGAAAGATTTCCCAGCGTGTCTATGATGTCCGACAGAGCCCAATAAAATTTTTCATTGTTGTCTTTTTCGTAGAAGGCGACGATTTTTTTCCGGACGGAGAGAGCAGTTTTATAATCGCCTTTGTATTCAAGATCGTTTGCAAAATCTTTCGCCGCGCCTGTAAAATTTTCGCCGTCGCTTTCGTCAAACGACTCAAAAATCTGCTGACGAATTTTGAACGCGTCATTTTGTCTGTCGCCGTGTTCCAGGGCGACAGACAGAAGATATTTCGCCGCGCTGATTCTGTCGTCCTTGGCGGGGAAACAGCGTTCACAGTCGCGGACAATTTCCTCGCGCAAAGGTATTTCGTCTTTATAGCGTTCGAGTAAAGAAAAACTTTTTGCAAGCACTTGCACGACAGAAATTTTAAACGGGAGTTCGTCGACGGTCAGTGAAAGTTTTTTGACTTTGGAGTAAGCAGCCTCCACCAGCGCAAGCCCCGCTTTGATTAAGGCAAGCTCGGCAAGGCGACTTTGGAAGTAAGCAGACGGCAAAGTTTCCACGTCGCCGACCTTGTCGAAAAATTTTTTGACTACAACTTTCAACGTCGAATCATCAATGCCACGTTCCAACGGCTCAAAATTTTCGTGGTAGAATTTCATAAGCTCGGCGGGCTTGTCGGTCGTGCGCAAAATAATTTCGCTCCACATGCCGAAGAAATAATTTCGTTTGTCGCTATCGGTTTCCACGTCGAAAAAATTTTTGAAGAATTCGTTTGCCCTGCCGCGCAGGTCGACGAAAAGATTTCGGTAAATGACTTTGCTCTTGAGACCGGGGAAAAGGAACGCATCAATCGCCCTGTCGAAAGTGTAGCTGGTTTCGTCGTCGAAGCTCAACGGCTCGTCGCGCGCGACCATTTTTTTCACGCGGCTATAGGTGACGTTGTTAAAATTGTCAATCACGTTGACAGCGACCTCGTCCGTCCAACTTTTCAAAATGCAAAGACGTTGCGTCATGAGTTGCGCGTTCTCGTCCAAGCTTCCAATAGTTTTCTCGACAATCTCGTCCAAATTTTTCCCGAAATCGGCGGGACGCGGCACCTTGCCCTTAAGTTGATAATTCTTGTAAGTTTCGACGCATTTGCGCAAGTAGTAGGGGTGACCGCCCGTCAAAGCGATTATCGCCGTGCGCAAATCTTCTTCCGCGACGTCGTTCATCTCCAAATATTTTTTCGACCAATTTTCATCGAAGACGTTGACAATATGATTTTCGACAGTTCCGTCTTCCAACTCCAACTCGCCGATTTGTTCAATTTTATAGCGACCGGCGATGATCCACCTGACGCGGTTTGCAGTAAGTAGTTCTTCTACCCACCAATCGACAGGCACGTCACGATTTTCGGAGATGAGGCGGACGAATTTTTTCTTGCCTTGTTCCTCGCCCGTCAACTTTTCGTAAGCGTCAAGGAAGATGATAAGGTTCGTGTCGTTCGCCGTGAGCCAGAATGATAAATCTTTGGTGAAAAGTCTCGGCAAAAGTTCTCTGAGCGGCGCGGCGGATTCGTCATTGTTTCGTTTGTTAAGCTCGGCAAGAAGTTCGCCGTAATCGGTATCGCCCGCAACTCGTGCTTTTTCCTCGCGTGCGGCAAGTTGTGCGTCGAGAAAATTCACGAAATGTTTTCCTACCTTCAACATGACCGAAGTATCGGACAAGTCGTTTAAAAATTCGCCCGCGCTGTCGAAAAGGCTGTTGACAAATTTTGTCGTTATGACGGCGTTATCAGTTTTACTTATCAGCGAATTCAGATGCGACTTGAAGCCGCGAAGCATGGCACTACTTTTCATCACGGTGCGCTGTTGTTCTGCGCTGACGAATTCGCCGCTTTTTTGTGCAAGAAAAATGTAGCCCTTATCGAAGAGCGGAAACTCCACGCGATATTTTTTTGTAAGGCTCGCCCGCAAAGTTTTCAGCGCGGTTAGCATGTCGACTGCGCCGAGATTTTCGTTGCTATCAAAATCGTAACGAACAAATTTTTCGGAAGATTCGCCGGCAATAATTTTTTCAAATTGTTTGAGCAGTGAAGTCTTCCCGACGCGCCCGACACCCGAATAAATCAGAAACTTTTTTCTTTTTTGCACGTCTAATAGATTCTTCTTGAAATAGTATCGATTTTCTTGGCGGTCAATAAAGTCGTCAGTCAATTCAACCATCCCCTAAATGCGCGAGGTACCGGCTTCTTCAAAAAAAGCGCGGATATTTTCGACCGCGCCAATATTTTTATTTGTAAGTTTCATTTCAGTAAAGCGGATATTTTTTGCACAGGGCAGCGACACGTTCACGCGCCGCGATTTTTTTGTTTTCGTCGTCGGGATTATCCAGAACCAACGCGATAATATTTGCGACTTCGCGCATATCGTCTTCTTTGAAGCCGCGCGTCGTCAAAGCGGGACTGCCCAATCTCAAGCCGCTTGTGACGAACGGAGAACGCGGCTCAAACGGAATTGTATTTTTGTTGGCGGTGATGTTTACTTCGTCGAGGACGTTCTGCGCAACTTTGCCGGTGATATTTTTGCTGGTGAGATCGACAAGCATTAAGTGATTGTCCGTGCCACCGCTGACGATTCTAAAGCCGTCCGCCGTCAACGTTTCAGCCAAAACTTTTGCGTTCTTGATAATCTGCGCGGCGTAGGTTTTGAATTCGGGCTGAAGAGCTTCGCCGAACGCCACAGCCTTAGCCGCAATGACATGCATTAAAGGACCGCCCTGCGTGCCGGGGAAAATCGCCTTGTTGAATTGCTTGCCAAATTCCGCGTCCTTGCACAGAATCAAACCGCCGCGAGGTCCGCGCAAAGTTTTATGCGTCGTGGAAGTGACAACATCGGCGTAGGGCAACGGGCTGGGGTGCAATCCCGCCGCGACCAAGCCGGCAATGTGAGCCATGTCAACCATAAGATACGCGCCAACTTTTTTTGCGGTGTCAGCGAGCCGTTCAAAGTCAATGATTCTAGAATAAGCCGACGCGCCCGCCACGATAATTTTGGGCTTGCACTCTTGCGCGATTTTTTCCAAGGCGTTGTAGTCAATCGTCTCATTTTCGCGACTTACGCCGTATGGAACGATTTTAAAATATTTGCCGCTCATGTTGACGGGCGAGCCGTGCGTCAAATGTCCGCCGTCAGTCAAGTTCATGCCCATAATCGTATCGCCAGGCGTGGCAAGCGCGTAGTAAACCGCCATGTTTGCCTGCGCGCCCGAATGCGGCTGAACGTTTGCATAATCGCAGTCGAAAAGTTTTTTAGCGCGGTCGATGGCGAGTTGTTCCGCCACGTCGACGAATTCACAACCGCCGTAGTATCTTTTGCCGGGATAACCTTCCGCGTATTTGTTCGTGAGAACCGAGCCTTGCGCCTCCATGACCGCCTTGCTGACGATATTCTCCGACGCGATAAGCTCCAATTTGTTGCGCTGACGATTCAATTCATTTTCCACTGCCGCGAAAAGTTCGGCGTCCTTCTTCAAGCCGTCCATTAAATTCATCTTAAAACCTCCAAAAAATTATTTAATCAGTCCTAAAGCCGTCATCAAGCCGAAAAGTCCTTGAGCCGCCACGTCGTTGATAATTTTGCCGTCCGCGTTGAAGTAGTAGAAATTCATCACGCTGAACGAAAATTTTTTGCCCGTCGGCGCGAGTCCCATAAATTCTCCGTCGTGCGTGCCGCTACAAATCCAGCTGACGGCAACTTTATCATCTTCCGCCGCCATGTCGACCATTTCCCAGCGAATATCCGAAAAACTTTTGCGCATCAAATCAACGACGCTAAGATAGCCCGCCCCGCCGTAAAGCGGCTTTTCGGAAACGGGCGTAGTGAATTCAGCTTCGGCGGCGATAAGTTCTTCCGCCAAAATTTTGTCGTTGGTGTTTATGCACGTCATGAATTTTTTCATCGCGAGTTTGTTGCGTTCAATTTTGTTCACGATAAAACCTCCAAAAATTTTTTCAAAGTTTAAGCGCGGCGAGGAGACGAAAAATTTTTCAACGTAAATCGCGCTCGCCGTTTGTCAACTTTTTAAAAGTTGCAAAATTTTTTCTGCGGGGATTGCTCCGTGACGTAAAATTTTCGGCTCAGCTGTCAAATCGATTATCGTCGACGAAACTCCGAACGTGCAAGCTCCGCCGTCTAAAATTATTTCCACGCGCCCCGATAAGTTCTCGAAAACTTCCTGCGCGGTCTTCGGCGGAGTTTTCCCTGATAAATTCGCACTCGGTGCCGCTATCGGAACTCCCGCAAATTTTATCAGCGACAACGCCACGTCATTTGCCGGAAATCTTATCCCGACGCTTGACCGCCCGCCCGTCACGAAGTCGGGAACAATTTTATTCTTTGGCAATATTATCGTCAAGGCACCTGGGCAAAACGCCGCGAATAATTTTTCCGCCGCCGCAGAAATTTTCGCCACGCGCTCGACCATCTCCAAATTCGCGACGTGCAAGCTCAGCGGTTTATCGCTCGGTCTGCCCTTCGCCGAAAAAATTTTTCTGCAAGCTTCGACGTTCAAGCCGTCCGCGCCCAAGCCGTAGACCGTTTCCGTCGGGAACGCGACCAACTCTCCGCGCTTGATTAATTCCGCCGCCCGAAGTAAATTCTCCTGCGTCGGCTGTAAAATTTTTGTCTGCAATTAAATTCCTCCATATAAGTTGTCCAATGTTAATTATAACATAAAAAACCCGTCGCTTGTTGAGCGGCTTTTTTGTTGACAGAATCGCCGCCGTTAATTATGATTGATTGACTTAAAGGGAGGTAATTAGTTTGGAAACATTGACAGGCATGGAACGAACGGCTCATTGTGGCGAAATGCGCATTGGTGACGTTGGCAAGGAAGTTAAATTGGCGGGCTGGGTTTCACGTCGGCGCGACCACGGCGGCTTGATTTTCGTCGACATGCGCGACAGGAGCGGCATTGTTCAGATTGTCTTCGACGGCTCGACGGCGGGGCTCGACTTCGCTAAGGCTGAAACTCTGCGCAACGAATTTGTTATCGGCGTGCGCGGCAAAGTTCGTGCGCGCTCTGAAGATACAATCAACCCGAAGATGGCGACCGGCGAAATTGAAATTCTCGTCGAAGAGTTGCGCGTCCTCAACAGAGCGAAG
Source organism: Selenomonadaceae bacterium (assembly GCA_017412925.1). Classification (GTDB taxonomy): domain Bacteria; phylum Bacillota; class Negativicutes; order Selenomonadales; family Selenomonadaceae; genus Quinella. The sequence goes on along the minus strand of JAFPVP010000039.1, from coordinate 3,930 downwards.
ACTCCGCCGTTTTACATTCAAGACGGCGTGGACGTGGACGAGATGGTTCGTCTGCGCTATCGCTATTTGGATTTGCGCCGCCCCGAAATGCAGAAAAATATTATGTTGCGCCACCGCGTGACAAAAATTATGCGCGACTATCTCGATGAGAACGGCTTTTTGGAAATTGAAACGCCGATGCTTTGCCGCTCGACGCCCGAAGGTGCCCGCGACTTTTTGGTTCCGAGCAGATTAAATCCGGGGCAATTCTACGCTCTGCCGCAATCGCCGCAAATTTTTAAGCAACTGCTCATGGTCAGCGGCTTTGAAAAATATTTCCAGATTGTGCGCTGTTTCCGCGACGAAGATTTACGCGCCGACCGTCAGCCCGAATTCACGCAGCTCGACATTGAAACTTCTTTCCTTAACCAAGACCAAATCTTGACGATTATGGAAGGCTTGATTAAGAAAATTTTTGAGACGACGCTCGACGTGAAAGTTGAAATTCCCTTTAAGCGCATGAGCTGGGACGAAGCAATGACGCGCTTTGGCACCGATAAGCCCGATTTACGCTTCGGCATGGAACTCCAAGACATTTCCGAATTCGTCAAAGGCTCCGAGTTTAAAGTTTTCAACAGCGTGCTGGAAAAGAACGGGCAGATTAAAGTTATTCGCGTCGACGATTACGCAAACATTCCCCGCCGCGAACTTGACGGGCTTGTCGAATACGTCAAAATTTACGGCGCGAAAGGTCTGGCGTGGATTCAGTACACGGAGGAGGGCGTCAAGTCTCCGTTCAAGAAATTTTACAGCGACGAAACTTTTGAGCAGATTAAACAGGCGACGGGTTGCAAGACGGGCGATTTGCTTTTGGTCGTCGGCGATAAACCGTCAGTCGTGGCGCAGGCTCTCGGCGAGTTGCGTTTGGAAATGGGACGCCGCAGAAATTTAATCGACGCGGACAAGCTGTGTTTCCTGTGGATTGTCGATTTCCCGATGTTCGAGTACGTCGAGGAGGATAAACGCTACAAGGCAATGCACCACCCGTTCACCGCGCCGCGCGAGGAAGATATTGATTTGCTGTTGACCGCGCCCGAAAAAGTCAAGGCGAACGCTTACGACATAGTTTTAAACGGCGTGGAAGTCGGCGGCGGCTCCTTGAGAATTTATCAGCGCGACGTTCAGGAAAAAGTTTTCGCGGCAATCGGCTTGACGCAAGAGGAAGCGCAAGCGAAATTCGGCTTTTTGATGGACGCCTTCGAGTACGGCACGCCCCCGCACGGCGGCATTGCTTTTGGCTTGGATAGACTGGTTATGTTAATGGCGAAGCGCAAATCTATCCGCGACGTGATTGCCTTCCCGAAGACGCAGAGCGCGATTGACCCGATGAGCCACGCGCCTAGCGAAGTCGACGATAAGCAACTGCGCGAGCTTTACATAAAAACCGCCGTCAAGAAAAAATAATTTCCGGCGTTTATTTTTCTTGAATATTCCGGCGCAACTGTGGTATTATTTGCAACAAGGAGGTTGATTGATATGGTTAAATACGAAGTGAAGATGACGAGCATAGGCAAGGACGCGGCGACTTACCTTGAGAGCAACAGCAGCTTCATTCTGATTGACGAGAAGATTCGCCCCGCGCTGAAAGACATGGTCGTCGAGCACACCGTCGGCGAACTGGCAGCGGATATCGTCGCCGGAGACAAGCTCAAGGTCGGCAAGAGCGAGTTCGATGTCGTCAAGGTAGGCGACGCCGTCAATAAAAATCTGCGCGAGGAAGGTCACTGCACGGTCGTCGTAAACATGGAAGCGACAATGCCCGGTCAAGTCGCCGTCAAAGGTGTCCGCCCGCCGCGTCTTCGTTTCGGCAACGAAATTAAATTTTATACCGAGGAATAATTCCTGTTCTTAAACGATTCAACAAAAAGCCTCTTCAAAATCTAAAGGGGCTTTAATTTTTTTGCGATATAAATTTTGTCAAACGTGATTGTGTGTTATAATCGAAAAAATCTTTACGGGAGATGAGAATATGACATTAAAGAAAATTTTTATAGCGGTGTTGATGAGCGCGACAATTCTAATCGGCGGCGGCGAAGCTGAAGCGACGGATTATTACAGCGCGATTTATCAGACGGTTAATCGCTACAATGGCAACGAGGTCGAATGCGATTGGATAACGCGGGCGATTCTCTATGCGTCTTCGGAATATCAAGTTGACCCGATTTTAATTACGTCGATTATGGAGGCGGAAAGCGAATTCAATTTCCACGCAATAAGTCCGGTCGGTGCAGTCGGTCTTATGCAACTTATGCCGTCGACGGCGGCGGGCTTGGGCGTCAATCCGCATAACCCGCTGGAAAATATTATCGGCGGTACGATTTACATTAAAAATCAGCTCGGACGGTTCAAAGATTGGGGAGCCTATTCCGTCACGGACGCGGTTGCCGCTTACAACGCGGGACCTGGCGCGGTCGAAAAGCACGGCGGCGTTCCGAATTATTCTGAAACCGTTCACTACGTCATCAAGGTTGCTAACAATTACAAAAATCTTTTAAACTTGATTCAGTCGTAAAAATTTTTTCGTAAGTGCGCCGCTCAATGTCAGGCGGCTTTTATTTTTTATAAGTTAAGGAGTGACGCTCAATGAATCAAACGCTTATCGGCATATGCGGCTTCTTGTGCATGGCGGCAATAATGCTGTCGCTGTTCAAAAGTAAAACCGTGCCTGCCGTTGCATTTATCTTGTTCCCGCCAATCCTTGAAATATTTCTGATAACGTGGGGGGGGAAACGAGGCGGGCATGTTCGCCGTTATGGTTGACGCCTTGACGCGGCATATCGGCACAAGCGTTATCGGCGTGACAGTGACAACGACGATTTTAACGATTGTCGCGCACTTGGACGGCAGCGGTGCCTCGACATTCCTAATCGTTATCCCCGCAATGTTGCCGATTTATCGAAAGATGAACATGCGCACGACGACACTTTTGCGCGTCATGGTTTTGCCGATGGGAATAATGAACTTGATGCCGTGGGCAGGTTCGACGGTGCGTGCGGCAACTGTTTTGGACGTGGAGGCGGGCGACCTTTGGCAAATAATTCTGCCCGTGCAAATATTCGGCGTCATAATCTGTTTGGCTCACGGCGTACTTGCGGGCATTCAAGAAAAACAGCTCGGCGCAGGTCTCGTTCGCGAACAAAATTTTAAATCGCCCGAAGTCGACGATAAATCTCCACGCGACAAAAAAATTTTTATCTTCAATGTGCTGTTGACGCTTGCCGTTATCGCCACGCTGATTGTCACAAAAATTCCCGATTACGTGCCGTTCATGGTCGGCTTATCGTTGGCACTCATTGCGAATTACGGATTCGACGCGAAGACTCACAAGAAAATCATAAATGCACACGCTGCGCCCGCGCTCATGATGTGTTCGACACTTTTGGCGGCGGCAGTTTTGATGGGCATCTTTGTTAAGGAAGTGACGGTTGACGGCGCGAAAATTCCCAGCGTAATTAACTGCATGTCCAATCTTGCCACGCTGATTTTGCCCGAAACTTTGGGAGAACATCTGCCTGTTATAATCGGCGCGCTCAGTGTACCGCTGGCTTTGATTTTCGACACCAACAGCTATTTTTACGGTATGTTGCCAGTCATGATTGGTATCGGTGAAAATTTTGGCGTCAGTGCCGAAAGCATAACCGCCGTCATGCTGATTTGCCGCAACTGCGCGACGTTTATCAGCCCGATGGTTCCTGCCGCACTGTTGGGCATCGGGCTTGCCGAAGTCGACATAAAAGAGCATATCAAAGCCTCTTTCGGCTTCGCATGGCTTTTGTCGATAATCTGTCTGGGCTTCGCCGCGCTGATAAAAATCATTCCGCTGTGACGTTGGCAATATCATTGCAGGAAAAAATTTTCGGCGGCAGAATATCCCATTGATAATTATATTCG
>JAFPVP010000038.1 GCA_017412925.1 Selenomonadaceae bacterium | reverse complement strand
CCTTGTAAGCGTGAATAATTTTTATTCCGTTGCGCGTCATGAAGTCGTAAGCTTGAGTGTGGCTTGTAGGGACTAGGAAGTAGGAACTGGGAACTAGTTTACTATTCCCTTGTCCCTCACTAGTTCCTCGTTCCTCGTTCCTCGTTCCTATCAATTACACAACAGACGCGACGATTTCGCCCGCCTCTTTTTGAATTTGTGCGAGGTGCTCCGCGCTTACGAAACTTTCTGCGTAGACTTTGCACATGTCTTCCGTGCCGCTGGGACGAGCCGCGAACCAACCTTGATCCGTGACAACTTTCAAGCCGCCGATAGACGCGCCGTTGCCGGGAGCTTTGGTGAACTTGCCGGTAATCTTCGCGCCTGCGAGAGTGTCAGCCTTGAGGTTTTCGGGAGAAAGTTTGCCGAGAGCCGCTTTCTGATCGGGCGTGGCGGGCGTGTCTTTACGCGCATAGTAGAAAGTGCCGAACTTGTCGGTGAGTTCCTTGTGATGTTCGGAAGGATTCTTGCCGGTCTTAGCGGTGATTTCGACGGCGAGCAAGTCCATGATGATTCCGTCTTTGTCGGTCGTCCAAACGGAAGCGTCTTTGCAGAGGAAGGACGCGCCCGCAGATTCTTCGCCGCCAAAGCCCATGGAGCCATCAAATAAACCGTCGACGAACCACTTAAAGCCAACGGGAACTTCACACAGTTTGCGCCCGATGTCCGCCGCAACTTTATCAATCAACGAGCTTGAAACCAAAGTTTTGCCGACCATGGCGTCTTTGCTCCAGCCGTCGCGGTGCGTGAACAGATATTTAATCGCGACTGCCAGATAATGATTCGGATTCATCAGCCCTTGCGGCGTAACGATTCCGTGGCGGTCGTAGTCAGTGTCGTTGCCGAATGCGATATCGTATTTGTCTTTGAGCGCGATAAGATTTGCCATTGCCCAAGGCGACGAACAGTCCATACGAACTTTGCCGTCGTGGTCAAGCGGCATGAAGCTAAACGTGTAATCAATGTTGGGGTTGACAACTTTAATCGGATTTTTAATTTTGTAGACTTCGTTAATCAAATCCCAGTAGAAAATGCCGGAGCCGCCGAGCGGGTCTGCGCCGACGTTCAAGCCGCTGTTAATTACGGCGTCCATGTCGATAACGCGGTCGAGAGCTTCGACGTAGGGGCGCATGTAATCCATAAAGTGAACGTTGTCCATCTTAACGGCTTTTTCAAACGGGACGCGCTTGACAACTTTGTCGACGCCTTGAGCAATAATTTCGTTGGCGCGGTTCTGGATAATTTTTGTGGTTTCTGCGCTTGCAGGGCCGCCAGTCGTCGGGTCGTATTTGATGCCGCCGTCGGTCGGAGGATTGTGGCTCGGCGTGATGACTATGCCGTCGGCTTGTTTAGCCTCTTTGCGCTCGTAGTTGTGCGCGAGGATAATGCGGCTGACGACGGGCGTCGGAACGGGTTTAAAATCTTCCTGCAAGATGATGTCGACACCGTTAGCCGCCAAAACTTCGACGCAGGAACGGAGCGCGGGTTCGGAAAGGGCGTGGGTGTCCGCGCCGATGTAGAGCGGTCCTTGAAGTTTTTCGGCGGTGCGGTATTCGTAGACTGCCTGCGCGATTGCCAAAATGTGCTCTTCGTTGAAGCTACGGAGCTTGGAGCTGCCGCGGTGGCCGCTGGTGCCGAACGCCACGCCCTGAGTTTTATTTTCGGGGTCGGGGCGCAGGGTGTAGTAATCGCTAATCAATGACGGAAGGTTGACAACATTTTTACCCATAAAAAATCCTCCTTTTAACTGAAAAAATTTATCTCATGCTCAAATTGAGCGAAGTTAATCATTTTTACTTTCGCGCAGGAGCTTTCGGCAAAAGTGCTCAGCGGCAGGGGTAGCCGTGAGGGGGTTTCGGGGTAACCCTACCACCCCTCCCCCTGAAGGGGAGGTGGTGGGTTACACCCCGAAGCGGCGGCTCACTCCTGCGCATGCGCAATAAACCGAAAACTTTTCTGTTCCGGCGCGGTATCAATTTGTTCGGTACTCTTAGCGAACTTTTTTAGGGGAGGCATTACCGAACAAGCTTTATCGATATATAGTAGGTATATAATGTCGCTGAATCCAATCATTATCCGGCGGCATTATGGTATAATGACCTTTAGTGCCGCTGATAAGTCTGGCTTCTTGCAACTTTTTCAAAGAGCTATTTACTGTCGACTTGCTAACGTGCAAAGCCGAAGCCATCGCCTCTTGGGTCAAGTGAACGGTTATCCCCGTTCGACCACGCGCATCGATTAGCTAAATAAAAATACAATGCGCGGGCAGAACAGTTTAAGTTTCTCTTTTCCGCAATGTGATGGAACCAAATATAATGATATGGAGTAATCATGCGCGAATGACCGCAAGCAGTTCGTCGCGCTTGGTCTCCATTAAAGTTTTGTCGCCGCGTGATTCGACGTTAAGGCGGATATAAGGTTCAGTTTGGGAGCCGCGCAGATTGAATCGCCAATCATCAAAGTCAATGCTCAAGCCGTCAATGTGGCTGACAGTGCCGCCCGCGCCGTAAATTTTTTCGATACGCGCCATAATCTCCTTGACCTTGTCGGCGGACGAAACTTTTGTATTAATTTCGCCGCTGACGGGATAATCGGCAATCATTTTGTCGACGAGCGCGGAGAGCGGCTTATCACTTTTGCTTAGCAACTCCAAGACCAAAAGCCAAGGAATCATGCCGCTATCACAGAAATAAAAATCGCGGAAGTAGTGGTGCGACGCCATTTCTCCGCCGTAAATCGCATTTTCAGCGCGCATAAGTTCTTTAATATAAACATGCCCTGAACGGCAAACGAGAGCCTCGCCGCCGAATTTTTTAGCAATGTCAATCGTATTCCAAATGGCACGCGGGTCGCAGATAATTTTCGCGCCGGGATTTTTTTCAAGGAAAGCCTCGGCGAGCAAGCCGACCATGTAGTAGCCCTCGATGAAGTTGCCGCGTTCGTCAAATAAAAAGCAACGGTCAAAATCCCCGTCGAAGGCAACGCCGCAAGCCGCGCCACTCGCCACGACTGCCGCTGAAGTTTCTGCGCGGGCGTCTTGGAGCAGGGGATTGGGCACGCCGTTAGGGAAGTAACCGTTGGTGTTGTTGTGAACTTTTATAACTTCAAAAGGCAAAAATTTTTCCAGTTCGTTGATTACGGGACCTGCCGCGCCGTTGCCGGTGTTGATGACGATTTTAAACGGCTTGAGATTTTTTGCGTCGACGTAAGAGAGAATGCACTTTATATAATCGGGCTGAATGTCAATCCGATAAACGGTGCCCGTCGCCTTCCTGAATGACCAATCGCGCCGATCGTCCTCGATAGCCGCTTTGACGGCAAGCAAGCCACTTTTGGGCGCAACGGGACGCACGCCTTTGCCGACGAATTTCATGCCGTTGTATTGTTGCGGATTGTGTGAGGCAGTAATCATAATGCCTCCGTCAAAATCATTAAAGCCCGTGGCGAAGTAAATCATTTCCGTGCCGCATTGCCCGATGTCGTAAACGTCGCAACCAGCCTCAGTCAGTCCGCGAGCCAGTGCGTCAAAAATCGTTGGTCCCGAAAGGCGAATATCATGACCGACGGCAACTTTTTTTGCGTTGAAAATTTCGGGAAAAACTCTGCCGATGCGATACGCCAGCTCCTGATTAATGCTTTCGGGATAGACACCGCGAATGTCATAGGCACCGAAGCCGGAGGTGTTTATCGCCATATTTTACACGCTCCTCTGCGAATGAATTACTTAATTCGTTATTCCATACGCGGCGGATTTTTCCTGTCGAATTGGCAGAAAATTTTTTAACAAAAAAATCCCCGACCGAAGTCGAAGAGAAAAGTTTTCAGCGCAGATTATTCTTTGAGCGTGACAGGATTCTTGCTGCAACTTGTAAATTTGTCCGCGCGACCCATAACCACTCGTGCCCGCTATAAAAACATCCTGTTTTTTCAGCAAAATGCCGTTAAGATTTTTAACGCCGCTGACTGTGATTGTATTGCCGTAGGTTGCCGTCGTGCCATTTAGTTTCCATGAAGGTTGCGTGTCCCGTGTCGTGTTCTTAGCGTCAGGTATAGAGCCATTACCAATTTTGTAAATGACATCGTTGCCGCTTTGTTGCGTCTTGTACGTGCCGCCCGTCATATTCAATTTGTTTGTAGCGTTGAAGCCAACAATCGTATCAAAGCCTTCGCCAGAAGCGTAATTATAAACAAAATTCGCCGCCTCATTTACGATATAATCATCTCCTGTGCCACCGCTCAAAGTGGAGTTAACGTTATTTGTCTGTCGAGTGACCAGCGTTTTAACTTCTCTTTGAATTGTTTGCTCAACCCACTCCGTTCCGACTGGCTTTTGTACGGTTCTGTATTTCGTCTCCGTCTTGGTTTTCGTGTAGGCTTCTTGGACTGATTGATATTTCGGTTGCTGAACCATTTTGGTCAATGGCATTAATTTAACAAAAAGCAGAAGAAATACAAAAGTTACAGCGTGTTGGTAGTTAACGGCTCCTTTGTTCGCTCTGCAGTGCCGATAGTGAGTACGCAACCATAAGTAATCACTACGGCGGCGTGAATCAAATGCACGTCAATTTCGCTTACGACATCTAAACAAAAATTTCCTCGGTTGCCTAATAGAAGCAAAGAATAAAGTCGACGAGCGCAAAGACGCAATTAAAATCCTTTCTTCTCTCGCCGAGTCGGAAAAGATTTTGGCAATAATGGACAAGAGGTTACGACGGACTAAAAATCTTCGAGCACTGCAATCGAATCCTGAATCTTAGCTATCTGATTCGCATACGACTTAAAGATAAATGGCTGGTGCTTGCGACTAATTTACCAAGACAAGAATTTTCTGCTTGAATATTGAAAAGCTTGTATGAGAAACGCTGGAAAATCAAGTTGGCGTTCAGAGATATAAAGCACGCGCTAGGAGTTTTGCATTTCCACGGCAGTGTCGCTTAAGTTAATGACATTGACCAGTGCAGAGGGATTTGTTTTAATTAAGCAGCTGATTCTTAATTTCTAGTATACGTCGGTCGGAACTTAGTTCTACTTCGATTTTTTAACGACGATTAAAATGCCCGCGAAGATTAACGCCATGCCCAAGACGATATGAACCGTGAACGGCTCGCCCAAGATGAACACGCCGCCCAACACACCGACTATCGGCGCGACAAAAGTTGCGATTGACGCCAAACTCGCTTCAATGTGCGTCAAAACATAATTCCACAGGAAGAACGCCAACGCAGACGCCAATGCGCCGTTGTAAATCACGCACAGTACCGCCGGCAAGCACCAATTAATTTCGCCCTGCGGAAACAGCGACGAATAGCCGACCAAGACGATTGCGCCGAAGACCATTTGCCACGTCGTCAGCTGAACCATGTCGCATTTCATGAGCTGCAACTTGACGACGATATTTGAAACTGCCATTGCCACCGCGCCCAAAATTATTATGAACGCCGCGCCCAAATCTTCGACGCCCTGCAAGCCCATCAAAACGTACAAGCCTAGTATTGCCGAAAAAATTCCGACGCATTTTATTTTTGTCAGCCGCTCGTTCAGTGCGAAGTGCGCTAAAATTGCCGTCCACAGCGGCGCGGTGTAGTTCAAGACTGCCGCCATGCCCGCGCTTACAGACAGCATGCCGACCTGCGCGGCGATGTTGTTTAAGGTGAGTTGCAAAATTCCCGTCAAAATTATCCACGGCAAAAATTTTTTATCGGGGAAAGGAATTTTTCTCCAATAAGCGACCGCCAACAGAATCAACGCGCCCGTCCCAAATCGCCACGTCACGAAAAGTATCGGCGGAAAGTAAGTGTTCGCCGTCTTCATGACAACCCAATTCAAGCCCCAAATCAACCAAATCGCCGCCAGTGCACGCAACATTTTTTATCACGACCTTTTATAGAATCTGCCCGCAAGTTTAAAATAATTTTTATGGCGTGTCAAAGCAGGGCAGAGAAAATTTTTGTGGAATTTTTAGCGCGAGAAAATTTTTGGAGGGAAATTTCATGACGGAAGAAAAACGCACGATTCACATACGGGGAATTGGGCACGCCGCGCAGACTCCCGATACCGTCGTTTTGTCGCTGACGTTGACCGCGCAGAACAGAGAATACTCCGCCGCAATGAAAATCGGTAGCCAGCAAATCGAAATGCTCCGCGAGGCGATTGTCGAGGCGGGCTTCAACGCCGACGACCTCAAGACGATTAATTTCGACGTGCGCGCCGTTTACGAGAACGAGGAAACTAAAGACGGCAACTCCAAACGCTACCAGAAAATTTTTGCTGGCTTCGAGTGCCGCCACGATTTAAAGCTGACGTTCGCCTTTGCCAACAACAAACTCAACGCCGCCGTCGACACGATTGCCGCCAGCCTTGCTCAGCCGAAAATTTCTATCGCGTTCACGATAAAAAATCCCGACGCCTTCAACGACAAAATTTTAAAATCCGCCGCCCGCGACGCTCAACGCAAAGCCAAAATTCTCTGCGCGGCTTCGGGCGTCAAGCTCGGCAAGCTAATCAACGTGGACTACTCTTGGCGCGAAATTAAAATTCAAAACGAACCTGTTGATGCGTTGCCTGCCCCGCCCGAAAAAAGTTCGTTCGACTTCCAACCCGACGATATTAGGGCGAGCGACACCGTTGATTTTCTGTGGGAGATTGAGTAAATGGCTAATCAAATTAAATTCACAATCGGCAACGTTTCGGAGGGCTACAAGACCGTTGAAATTTCAATCGGCGACGGCGCGGTCTCTTATGAAATTTTGCGGAGCGGTTTGCTTGACGTTGACAAAAAAATTTCTCCCGCCGCAAAAGTTTCCGCTGAATGGCTCGCTGAACTCGACGCGCTGAATATTTTTGATTGGGAGAAAAATTATTCGTCCGATAATCCCGACGGCGTGCAGTGGGAATTAGTCTTCAAGGACGGCGGGAAAATTTATCGTGGGCACGGCGCGAATGCTTATCCCGAAAATTTTGACCGGTTTTTGGATTGGCTCGACGCGCTGATTCCCGAAATGGAATTCATCAATCGCAAGCGGCTCGAAAAAGTTACGTTGACTTATTTGGAAGAAAGTTTGACACTCGACCGCAACGCGAAGACTTTGACGCTTGCCAAGAAAAATTCCACGCACACCTACCACTTGGACGAAAGCATAAAAAAAATTTTCGACACCTGCCAAAACTTTTTGGACGGCATCGAAATCGCGGACGATTTGAAGTTCGGCGCACAGATAAATTTTGATGTTGCACGCCACGACGGCTCGACGGAAGCCTTGGAAATTTTTTACAACGAAAATTTTTTGCCCGCGCTCTCCAATCTGCTGGAAGAAATTCACGCCTGCGCGGACGATTTGACGGCTAAAATTTTCTCGCCCGAACTAATCGACGTGCCCAAAGGCAAATACATTTTCTGCAAAGTTCAGTTCAAGGGCAGTTACAAGCACTACACCTATCAGACCGACGACGAGACGCTCGCGGTCGGTGATGTGGTGGACGTGCCGGTCGGTCGCTACAATGACGTTAATCAGGCGCGCATTGTCGAAATCGGCTACTTCGACGAGTACGAGGCTCCGTTCCCCATTGACAGAATCAAAAAAATTATCGGCAAGCATATCGCCACCGATTTTGAAAATTATTAATGTTACTTTTAGAAAGTAACCAAACAGCGAACGCGGGCAACCGTTAAAATTTTTCAACCGCTCGCCGCGATTAATTCAGTGCACCGAGTTTCTGTAAAGCTTTTCTAGCCGCCTCCTGTTCGGCGGCTTTTTTGCTACTACCAATGCCGCGCCCGTAAATTTTTCCGTCAATCACCGCCGCCGCCTCGAAAGATTTCATGTGGTCGGGACCGCTGTTGCTCAGCTCCGTATAACTTAATTTCAAGGGCGGATTTTTTTGGATTATCTCTTGCAACTTGCTCTTGTAATCTTTCGGAATGCCCGTGACTTTGACGCGCTCGAAATCGGGCGTGAATTGCCT
>JAFPVP010000037.1 GCA_017412925.1 Selenomonadaceae bacterium | reverse complement strand
CAATCAAGTTAAATTGCGCGGCTTGCGTGTCGAACTTGGCGAAATCGAAACGGTCATGAATAAATTTGAGGGCGTGAAGGCGAGTATCGTCGTTATGAAAAAAAATTCATCAGGCGATTATCTTGCGGGCTATTTCACGGCGGAAAAGAAAATTGACTTAGACGAATTGCGCAAACATCTTGCCGCGTCGCTGACGGCGTACATGGTGCCGGGCGTTTTAATGCAACTTGAAAAACTTCCGCTGACCGCAAACGGAAAAATCGACAAGAAAGCCTTGCCTGAACCCGAAGAAATTATTTCGGCATTTGAAATTATTCCGCCGCAAAACGACGTTCAGCAGAAAATTTTTGATTGCGTGGCACAAGTTTTGGGTACTCGCGAATTTGGAATCACGACGGAACTAACAAGCGCGGGACTAACTTCAATCGGCGCAATTCGGCTGAATGTAGTTTTATCGACGGCGTTTAACAAAGTGATACAAACTCGCGACCTCATGGAATTCGACACGGTGGAGAAGCTGGAAAAATTTTTGGCGGGAGCGGAAGAAATTCAAACCTACAAACAGCAAGTCGATTATCCGCTGTCACGGACGCAGCAGGATATTTTTGTTGAATACGACGCCGCGCCAGACGACACGACTTACAATTTACCGATACTTTTGCCGCTGGATTCGTCAATCTATATAGCACGCTTGCAACGAGCGATAAAGGCGGCAATCGATGCGCACCCCTACTTGAAGGCAACGTTGTCTTTCAATGAGATGGGAGAAGTTCGCGCACGTCGTCAAGATGATTTGCCCGCTGAAGTGCCGATTAAAAATGTTGACAAAATGCCCGCGCCCGCTGAACTCGTTCGCCCTTTCAAGTTGACCGAAGAGCCGCTTTATCGCGCTACAATCTTCGTGACGCCCGAAAAAAATTATTTGTTCTTAGACTTCCACCACATCGTTTACGACGGCTCCTCGGAAGATATTTTCTTCGACGACGTCAACGCCGCTTACGACGGAAAAATTTTGAGCAAGGAAACTTACACGGGCTTTGAAGTTGCGCTCGACGAGTTAAAGGCGCGTAGCTCCGATAAATTGACTGCCGCCAAAAATTATTTCGACGCGACTTTTGCAGATATTGACGTTGAGATTTTGCCGCACGTCGACTTTGCGGAAAATATTGGCAAAAAAGATTCTGTTGTCGCTTTTGAAAGGCATCAAACCGCGCTGGACGTTGACGCCGTGAAAAATTTCTGCGCAAAAAATTCCTGCACGCTGAACACGTTTTTCCTGGCAATGTTCGGATACTTCCTCGCCAAAGAAACTCATCGGGCAGAGGCGGCATTCACGACGATTTATCACGGGCGCAACGATTCGCGGTTGGCTCGTAGCGTCGGTATGTTCGTAAAAACTTTGCCAGTCAGCATACAGATAGACGATAAAAGTACGGTTTCGCAGTGTGTAACTGAAGTCGGAAAGCAACTTTTGGCGAGTATGGCGCACGATATTTATTCCTTTGCGGAAATTTCTACGGCTTACGGCTTCAAAGGGGAGCTGATGTGCGTATATCAGGGCGCGGACTTCAACGACTATCATATAGCCGGAACTATTTCGCGAACTTTGCCGGTAATGCCTTCGGCGGCGATGTCCGATCTCTGCTTAGAAATTTTTTTGGAGAACGGCGCGTTTATCTTCCGCTTTGAATATCGCCCGACGATTTACAAAGCCGAGACCGTGAAAAATTTTGCTCGCGAGTGTGAAGCCGTTGCCGAAAAATTTTTGACTTCGGACACGCTCGAAAAGTTCGAGATTGATGAGCATATTAAATCCAAAAAGAAAACTGTCGCCGCAATCGACGAGACTACTCCGCAAAACGAAATTCAGCAAAAAATTTTCGACTGCGTTGCTCAAGTTCTCGGCACGAAAAATTTCGGAATCAGGACGGACTTTTACAGCGTCGGCTTAACTTCGATTGGCGCAATTCGCTTGAATGTTTTGCTGTCACGCGCCTTCGGGAAAATTATTCGCACGCGCGACATAAAAGAGCACAATACCGTTGAGCAACTGGAAAAATTTTTGGCGGGTGCGCAAGTCAGCCAATCTTACGAATTGCAACTGGATTATCCATTGACGCAGACGCAGAACGGAATTTTCGTGGAGAGCGTCGCCAATCCAAACAGCACGCTTTATAACATACCGAATTTGTATCGGCTCGGAAAAAATGTTGACGTTGAGCGGTTGCAACGGGCGATTAGGGCGGCAATCGATGCGCACCCCTACTTGAAGACAACTCTTTTCATGAACGACGACGGAGACATTTGTGCGCGCCGCCACGACGATTTGGACGCGGTTGTAAATATTTTGCGTGTAGAAAAGTTGCCGCCGACGGAAGAATTGGTTAGAGCGTTTGAACTTTTGGATAAGCCGCTGTATCGGGCGGAGATTTACGTTGCCGACGAAAAATATTTGTTCCTTGACTGCCACCACATTATAAGCGACGGCGAATCCTTTGATATTCTGCTGGACGACATTAACGCCGCCTATGACGGAAAAATTTTGGACAAGGAAAATTACACGGGCTTTGAAGCTGCGCTGGAGGAGGAAAAAGCTCGGAGTGGCGACGCACTCACTAAGGCGAAGACTTATTACGATTCGATTTTGCGCGGCTGTAATGCCGATTGCAAACTGGCAAAAGATTTCGACGCGAAGGCAACACCTTTTGAAATCGGCAAGTTGGCAGTCGACGTTGATGCCGTGAAAAACTTCTGCGCAGAAAATAAAGTGACGTTGAACGCATTTTTTAACGCGGTGTTCGGTTTCACGCTGGCGAAATTTTTGTATCGCGAGGACGCAATTTTTACGACGATTTATAACGGGCGTAACGATTCGCGGTTGGCTCGTAGCGTCGGTATGTTCGTAAAAACTTTGCCAGTCAACATTCAGATAGACGATAAAAGTACGGTTTCGCAGTGTGTGACAGGAGTCGGAAAGCAACTTTTAGCGAGCATGACGAACGATATTTATTCTTTTGCCGAAATCAGCCGCGATTATGGAATTGGTGCGGACGTGATGTTTGCTTATCAAGGCGAAGACTCCGAAGCCGTGAAAATCGCGGGCGAAGTCGCTAAGGAAATGCCGCTTGAACTTAATAAAGCAAAGTCGCTGTTCGGCGTAGATATTTTCATTGAGGGCGGCGAATTTTGCTTCGACACGGAATATCAGACGGATTATTATTCAGCGGCTACGGTAAAAAATTTTGTCGAGTGCTTGGCGCAAGTGGCACGAGAATTCTTGACGCGAGAAAATTTGTCGGACGTGAACATTACCTATGCGGACGAACTTGAGCGGCTGAAAAATCTTCACGATACGGCATGGGAAGTCGTCGAGAGACCCGCATATCGACTCCTTCAAGACAGCGCGGAAAAATTCCCCGAACGAATAGCCGCGATTGCCAACGGAAAATCTCTGACATATAGGGAGTTGAACGCGGCGGCAAATCGTCTCGGTCACGTTTTAAAAGATAAAGGCGTCGGTGTGGAGAAAATAGTCGGCGTGATGCTCAATCGTGGACTTGAAGTTTATATAGCGCGACAAGGCATTTTAAAGGCGGGCGGCGCATTTTTGCCCATGACGCCCGATTACCCCGATGAGCGCGTTAAATTTATCGTCGAGGACGCAAAAGTAAATCACCTAGTCACGACGCGCGATATTTACGAGCGGCGCAAAGAATTTTTCGACACGCTGGGAATTTTTATTTGCTTGGTCGAGGAGACGCAGACGGAAAAAATTTCTGCGGAAAATTTGAACGTGGCAGTGCCAAGAGACGCGCTGGCGTATTGCATTTACACTTCAGGTTCAACGGGCAAGCCTAAGGGCGTCATGCTCACCAATCACAACTTAGTTAATTTCGTGGACGCAAATCCTAAGAACCACGAAATTTTAGGCTACGTCGAGCGCGGGAAAGTTTCGTTGGCACTGGCGGCGATAACTTTCGACGTGTCGATAATGGAAGAATTTATCCCGCTGGCGCACGGACTGACAATCTGCATGGCGAACGAAGAAGAAATCCATAATCCGCTGATGTTAAAAGAACTTTGCGAGAAAAATGGAGTGGACGTGATGACTTGCACGCCGTCCTACCTCGCGAACTTAATTGACTTGCCGGAGTTTGAGAGCGTCGTAAAAAATATAAAATCTGTAGACTTCGGAGCGGAAGCATTCCCCGCCGCACTGTTTACGAAACTTCGCGCAGTCAATCCGGAAATTTATATAATGAACGGCTACGGACCGACGGAGGCGACGATAAGTTGCACGATGAAGGCGATCGAGTCGGCGGAGAATATCACAATCGGATTGCCCAATTCCAACGTTAAAGTGGTGATGACGGACGAAAAAAATCGCCCGCTACCAATCGGCGCGCTGGGCGAAATGACAATTTTGGGCGACGGAATCGGTCGCGGCTATATCAATCGCGACGACTTGACGCAAAAAGTTTTTATAAGATTGTGGGATAAGGCGGCGTATAAGAGCGGCGACCTCGCAAGACTCCTTCCGAACGGCGAAATCGCTTTCCATGGGCGCACGGACAATCAAGTTAAATTGCGCGGCTTGCGTGTTGAGCTTGGCGAAATTGAAACGGTCATGAATAAATTTGCGGGCGTGAAGGCGAGTATCGTCGTTATGAAAAAAAATTCATCAGGCGATTATCTTGCGGGCTATTTCACGGCAGAAAAGAAAATCATTCTTG
>JAFPVP010000036.1 GCA_017412925.1 Selenomonadaceae bacterium | reverse complement strand
CGGTTTGAAATATCCACAGCGATGGTTGAAGTTTCAAAGCCTGCGCCGTCAAAAATTTTTGCCGCCGCGTTCGCCGCCTCAAGTTTCAAATCGCCAAGCGCGATATGTTTACCCGCACCGACTCTGCGAGCGATTGCCTGACCAATTGAACCTGTACCGACTAATACTACAACGTCTTTCATGAGATGACCTCCTTAATTTTTCTGTGCAAATGCATTGCCGTAAATGCCTCGTAGACGCCCCAGAATCGTCTGTAACGCATTTTCAGGGGCTTGTACGAGGTTTTACCCGTCCGAGCAAAAATGAACGCCTCAAACGCGATTTTCTGGAAAAAGCGGACGTAAAATTTGGGCAAACTCCTCAATATAATTTTTGAGCGTATCGGCGCGCCAAAATGCATAATACTTCCTATAAAGTTGCTTGCTCTCGCGCATGAGCGGAAGATATTTTACGCCGGAAGAATTTTTTGGCGGGCGCGTGAACTCAATCGGAAAATAACCTTTGTTTGCGGCAACGAGAAGATGCGCCGTCTCCAAAGTCTCCACGAAAATAAATTCGCTCTTCACGCCGAAATATTCCTTGAAAAAATTTTCCTCAATGAACTGCTGGTTTTGCGGCGCAATCAAAATTATCGGCGTATTCTTTAAGTCGTCCACAGTCAAAAATTCCAACTGAGTCAGCGGATTACTTTCGGGCAGTTCGGCGTACAAATATCCCCGCGTCAGAAAAAAGTTTACGTACTGCTCGGAAGGTTCCCGCCGCAAGTCGCTGATGACCACGTCCGCTTTGCCGGTCCGCAAATTTTCGTAAAGTTCCTCGTGCGTGCCGCTCAAAAGATTTATCGAAATTTCAGGGCGTCTGGTCTGAAATTCCTGCAAAGCGCAGGCAAGTTCCTGCCCGTGATAATCTCTCAGATAGCCGATTGAAAGTTCTTGTTCGACGCCGTTTGAAAATTTTATGGTCTCGGCGCACAGGCGGTCGAAATCGCTGATTATGACCAGACTTTTCTTATAAAAAAATTCTCCGGCGGGCGTCAGCGAAATTTTTCTGCGCTCCCTGTGCAGAAGTTGCACGCCCAATTCTTTTTCCAACGCTTGTATCTGCTGAGAAATTGCCGATTGCGAAATGAAACAGTCGTCCGCCGCCTTTGTAAAACTTTGGCAACGCACGACCGCTTGAAAATATTTTATTTGCTTAATCAAAGTTTTTACCTCATTTGGTCGGCGAACCGCCAAAAACGTCAAAGTCCATAGTGTCAAGTTTGGCGTCGATGTCTGCAATTTCTTCCGGCGATAGAAAAATTTCTCCCGCGCCGAAGTTCTCTTTAAGTCGTGAAAGTTTTCGGCTACCGGGTATCGGAATAATGTAAGGTTTTTTGCAAAGCATCCACGCTAGCGAAATTTGTGCCGGCGTGGAATTTTTTTCTGCCGCAAGCTTTTGCAATAAAGTCAGCAAATCTTGAGCTTTGCTAATTCCGTTTGCCGTGAACTGCGGCATCATGTTGCGATAGTCGCCCGCCTCCGAGAAAGTTTGAGCTTTCTTATATGCTCCGCTTAAAAGTCCGTTGGCAAGCGGCGAAAACGCTACAAAAGTTATGCCAAGTTCTTCCAACGCGGGAAAAAGTTTTTCATGCCAACGCGCCATCATCGAATAACGATTTTGAATCGCCGTGACGGGGCAAATTTTATGAGCGCGGCGCAGATATTCTTCATTTGCCTCCGAAATTCCCCAGCTGCGAATTTTGCCAGCCGCTATCAATTCACCCATGACAGCGGCGACCGTTTCCGGCTCAACTTTCGCGTCAATCCTGTGCTGATAGTAAAGGTCAATCGTCTCAACTCCGAGTCGCTTTAAACTGCCGTCAACAGATTTGCGAATCGTCGCGGGCGAACTGTCGAGAGTCAAGGAGCGGTCGGAATTGTGCGCCACGCCGAATTTTGTCGCAATGACAATTTTGTCGCGAACGCTTTTTAACGCTTCACCGACAATTTCTTCGTTGTTGGAAGTCGAGCCGTCAAAATTTTTGCCCGTATAACATTGAGCCGTATCGAAAAAATTGTAGCCGAGTTCATAAGCCGCACGAATCGTTTTGATCGCTTCAGATTTTTCGGTTGCCGCGCCGTATGCATGAGAAAAGCCCATGCAACCTAGCCCAATCGGATTAACAAACAAATTTGTTGTGCCGAGTCTGCGTTTTTCCATAGTCTTATCGCCTCTAAATAAATTTGATGACTCGCGCAGGATTGCCGACCGCCACCGCGTTATCGGGAATATCTTTAGTGACGACAGAACCTGTGCCAACAATCGCGTTTTCGCCTATCGTCACGCCAGGCAGAATGCTCACTCGTGCTCCTATCCACGCATTTCGCTTGATGCGAATTTCTTTGGTGAAAATGACGCGAATATTTTTCGGCTCGTGATTAACTGTGAACAATCCGACTTCAGGTCCTAGCATAACGCCATCTTCAATGGTTACAGTTCCAACCGACATAACCGTTAAGCCATGATTGGCGAAAACATTTTTGCCGAGAAAAACTCTGCAAGCCGCGTCAATTTGGAAAGGCGGCGTCAGAAAATTTGTCGCGTCAAAATT
>JAFPVP010000035.1 GCA_017412925.1 Selenomonadaceae bacterium | reverse complement strand
GCCCGATAGCGTCGACGAAGTTTTGAACTGCGGTACTAACGTTGAGAGCTATCCGCTCGACTTCAGCAAGGAAAACGAAGAGACGCAATACGCATATGCCCTTTTCCCGAAAACCAAAGTCGACGCGACGAATTTCAAACTCGCTCAGCAAATCGCGGGCGTCCCGATTATTACAGAATTCACTCAAGCTCAACGGGTTAATCAATCCAACAACGCTTTCGATTCTGATTTTAAACGGATTGATTCAATGTTTGCCAACTGCGCGACTAATTCTGCTATCCGGAACGCATTGGAATCACTGGAACGACGTGCAAGAAATTTGCGAAACGCCGTCGCCATGCACAAAGTCGCCGATTATTACCAACAAATTAGCGACTACCAAAAAGCTTTTCCGTGCAGAGAAGAAGCCAATACTTTTTGAGAGGTAAATCTTTATGGAAGAATTTCAGCTCAGCAAATTCACAAAGGAAGGCGCACAGCTTTTGCGCGAAGTCACCGACGAATTTAATCGGCTCGACATAGACGCTTCACGCCTTCCAAAAACTTTTCCCGATGACAGCGGCAAAATCAAATTGGTTTTTGTCGGACAATACAGCGCGGGTAAGTCGAGTATTATAAAAATGCTCACGGGCGAAAACGTTGCAATCGGCGCGGCAATCACCACGCAAGATTCAACGCCTTACGAATGGAACGGCTTGGAAATTATCGACACGCCCGGCATTGAAACCGAATTGCGCCCCGACCACGACGAAATAACTTACGAGCAGATAAATCACGCCGCGCTTTTGATTTTCGTCATCACGAACGAGGGCTTTAGTCAACGCATGGGCGACCATTTCCGCAAGCTTGCCATTGACCAGAAACGCGCCGCCAATATGGTGCTTGTCGTCAACAAGATGGACAGAACTGCCCTCGGCAACGTTCCCGAACAGCAGCAAGTCATTTACGAGGATTTGAAAAAAGTTACGACGCCTCACGACCCTAAAGAGTTGTTCGTTTCGTTCGTCGACACCGCGTCTTATTTTAAAGCAATGGAAGAAACTGACGAGCGCAGAAAAAATCGCCGCCTCGAACGTAGCGGGCATGACGTTTTCGTCGCCAACTTAAATAGTTTCGTCGCTCAAAAGGGCGTACTTCAAAAAATAAATCTGCCGCTCAATACAATCGCTGCCGAAATCAGAAATGCTTCGGGCGGTTCTTCCGACAAAGAAAAAGCCGATATTGCGGCTTACGTCGAAACTGTTCGGCACAGGAAAAAAATTTTACTCGATTCAAAGCGCGAATGTCTGGAAGATATTGACGGGATAATTGCCAACTTCAAAGTCGACGTTTCCAGGCGCGGACGCGAGACTGCCGAAAGTGTCCTCTCCCAAAAAAGCGAAGAAGATGCAAAACAAGTTTTGGCTGACGCTCAAGAACGCGTGAACCTTTCCGCCGAAGACTGCGCACAAAAAATTTCCGACCGCATAAAAAAATTTTCCGAACAGAGCGACGAGAATTTGCAAACTTATGAAAGCTCGACGTTCGTTCAGCAAGTCCAAGCCAATCTTCTCAGCAACTTGAATGTACAAGGAGCCGACGGATTGGCGCAAGGTCTCGGAGCGGCTGTCGGAACCGGCGGAGCAGTGGCGGGAGCCGCGATTGCTCAGCACGGCGCACAATTTGCCGCGCAGTACGCTCAAACGGCTGTAACACCACTCGGACGTGCTGCGGCATTTGCCGCAAGTAAAGGAGTCGGCAACGCACTTGCAGCTCAAGGAATTCCTCAACCGATTGCAGGTTTTTTAGGCGGCAGGGCAGGAAATTTACTTACGACACTTCCGATATTTAGAGAATCTCCGACCATGCTCAACAAAATTGCGAGCTTTTTCACGAAGAACGCGGGAGGAATCGGTAAGGCTCTCGGCATTCTGGGTGCGGTGTGGACAATTTATTCCATAGTTAACGGCGCAGAAGAAGCCCGCAAGCGCGAGGCTGAACAACAAAAAGCTAGGAACAAAATTATTTCCGGTTTTAATAACCTTGCTGAAGACATCGGACGCGACCTTTTGAATAACGCCCGCACTTTCATGACGCAAAATGTTGAGCCGATTATTTCCTCCTTCGACGAAAAAATAAAAGCTGTCGAAGCCGTGAAAGCCAACGAAAAAATTAAGAGCGAAAAACTTTCCGAACTACTCAAGCAGACGGAAAATCTTATTGCCGACATTCAAGCTTGTAAATAATTGGCGGAACTGTAAAAGCAAGCAAAATTAATTGCATACTATAACATTGATGAAAGGCACAGGTGCTCAATGCGCCTGTGTCTTTATTTTTGTCAACAATTTAAGCGAGGTGGTTCATATTCAAAAATTCATAAGGATAGGAGGCTGAAGAGTATCGGCAAAACTTTATTCCGAGTGTTGATTGATTGCGTTGTTCAAAAAATTTTTGAGTATCTATTTGCGAGCGTCGATTTAATGTGGCTATTCAAATTTGTGATGTTTTTGTTATTAATCCGAATCGGCTTTCAAGTAGCAGGCTGTCTTCCTGTAGTCTTATTTATTTTATGGCTGTTGTTCATTTGAATTGGAGGAGATAATTATGAAGCAAGGGAAAACATTGGCGGAGCTTGGCAGAGAGCTTCAACGCCAAAGACTCAATCGGCAGGATTTTCTTGCTGACACTCGCTCGTTGGAAATGGAAACGGATTCCTACGGCTCAACTCTGCAACTGTCGCTCGATGACAAACCG
>JAFPVP010000034.1 GCA_017412925.1 Selenomonadaceae bacterium | reverse complement strand
TGAACAATCTGCGCGGCGGTGACGAAATTTTAATCACGATAGCCGAGCACCACTCCAATCTTGTGCCGTGGCAACGTGTGGCGCAAGCGACGGGCGCGACTTTGAATTATATTTATCTGGCGGCGGACGGGAATTTATCGGCGGAAGACATTGACAAGAAACTTTCTAAGCGCACGAAAATTTTAGCCGTCACGCAAATTTCAAACGTGCTCGGACTTGTCAACGACGTAAAAAAATTGGCGGCGCGTGCTCACGAAGTCGGCGCGGTTATCGTGGTCGACGGCGCGCAATCGGTGCCGCATATCCCCGTTGACGTGCAAGACCTCGGCGCGGACTTCTTAGTCTTCTCTGGACATAAAATGCTGTCGCCGATGGGTATCGGAGTTTTGTACGGCAAGAAAAAAATTTTGGAGGAGATGCCGCCGTTCCTAAGTGGCGGGGACATGATTGAATACGTCGAGGAGCAAGCGACGACCTTTGCCGAACTGCCGCAGAAATTCGAGGCGGGCACGCAGAACGTCGGCGGCGCGGCGGGTTTGAGCGCAGCGATTGATTATCTTCAAGGCGTGGGCTTTGCGGAGATTGAACGCATTGAGCGCGACTTGACGAACTACACGATTGCCGAACTGAAAAAAATTCCCTACGTCGAGCTGTACGGTTGCGACGCGAAAAATAAAATCGGGCTTGTGACGTTTAACATCAAGGAGGTTCACCCGCACGACGTGGCGACGATTCTTGACGCGCAGGGCGTGGCAATTCGAGCCGGTCATCACTGCGCACAGCCGCTGATGAAATTTTTGGGGCAAAATGCGACGTGCCGCGCTAGTTTCTATTTCTACAATACGCGCCGCGACGTTGAGCGATTAATCGAGGCAATTCAAAAGGTAAGGAGTGTTATGCACCTTGCTTGAAAATATTTATACGGAACTGATAGCCGAACACAGCCAAGCTAAGGAAAATCGGCGGCAACTTGAACACGCGACGATTAAAGAGCGCGGGCACAATCCCAGTTGCGGCGACGAAATTATTTTGGAGTTGGAAATTGCCGGCGGCGTGATAAAAGATGCGGCGTTCAGCGGAGCGGGCTGTGCCATCTCTCAGGCGTCGACGGACATGATGATTGAGCTAATGCGCGGCAAAACTGTCGACGAGGCGCGGCGGCTTGCCGAACTTTTTATCGGAATGATTCAGGGCGAAGTCACCGACGACAGCGAACTTGAGGAACTGGACGAGGCGGCGGCTCTTAAAAATATTTCGACGATGCCCGCCCGCGTCAAGTGCGCGACGCTCGCTTGGCACACGCTAGACACTGCCGTTAAACATTCTTTAAAGTGAGGTGCTTTCTTCATGGGAATCAGATTTACAAAACCATTCGGCGACGGCGATTTGAACTATTCGCACAAACTTTTAAGCAGAATGGACAAGGTTGGGCAGGACAGCGTTCATCATTTCATGAAAAATTTTCTTGCGGCGGAGACCGTTCCCGACTTCTACACGATAGAAATAGAAACCGTGAACCGCTGCAACAATGACTGCCCCTTTTGCCCCGTCAACAGAAATAACGACACGCGCAAGCCCGCCGTCATGACCGAGGAAATTTTCTACAGCGTAATCGACCAACTCCGCGCGATGGATTATCACGGCAACATAAATCTTTTTTCCAACAATGAGCCGCTCTTGGACGGACGCATTTTTAAATTTGCCGAATACGCCGCCGCCAAGTTGCCCAACGCCAGAAGACATCTCATGACCAATGGAATTTTGTTGGATACAGAAAAATTTTTGAGTTTGGCAAAAAATCTGACCAATTTCGAGGTTGATAACTACGACGATAATTTTGAACTCATACCGCCCGTGAAAAAAATTTTAGGTAATACCCCCCCCCCACATTAACAAACTTTAAATGCGACGTTCAAATTTTAATGAGAAAAAAGAATCAGAAGCTGAACACCCGCGCAGGCTCCGCGCCCAACAGAATTAACGAGGAAAATAAATTTCGCATGAAGTCGCCGTGCAATTTGCCGTTCACGCAGGTGATTGTTCGTCCTGACGGCACGCTTGGCAAATGTTGCAACGACCCCTTGTCGAAGATAACGCTCGGCGATTTGAATCATCAAACGCTGCGTGAAATTTGGCGTGGCAGAGCTTATCAAGAGTTGCGCAAGGAAATGTACTTCAACGGACGGCAGAACATACCCGGCTGCGAATTCTGCGACATCTTCGGGCTGTACAATTACCTGCCGCCCTCCGCCATGACGAACGAATTCAAGCGGCTTGTCGACGAAATATCTTTGCGAAAAAATTTCGGCGCAAGATATATCCTCGATACCACACCGCTGAGCAAAAATCTTTTCGAACGATTCAAAGTTTGCGGCGTGGGGTTCGACGGATTTATAAACATTCGCGGCGACGCGGCGGACAAAAATTATAAGTTCGTCACACTTCAGCAGGCTTTGAGCGAGCGGGCATTCATCTTAGTTCCTTTGATTTACTACGACGACGGACTGTTCGATTTCCTTCACGGCATGGGTTATCGTTACGGAAAAGATTATTTGTGTTGTACGCCGGGTGTATGAAAAATTCAGAGGTGAATTCATGCTAGATAAACTTCAACAGGTAGCGGAACATTTCGCGGAGGTCGAAGCGCGTTTGAGTGACCCGTCAGTTATCGCGAACGTGGAAAAATTTACCGCGCTCACTCGCGAACACGCCGCCCTTGAACCGATTGTAAAAAAGTTCCGCGAGTATGAAAAAGTCATCGCGCAAATCGCCGAGGATAAAAATTTGCTGGAGACTTCGACGGATAAAGATTTAAAAATGTTGGCGGCGGAGGAGCTTGACGAACTTACACAAGCCAAAGACGCGCTTGAACTTGAATTGCCGATTTTGCTCCTGCCCAAAGACCCCAACGACGATAAAAACGTTGTCATGGAAATACGCGGCGGCGTGGGCGGCGAGGAAGCTGCACTTTTTGCGGGCGAACTTTTCAGAATGTACACGCGCTACGCCGAGCGGCAGGGCTGGAAAGTTGACATTGTAGACGCGAACGCCACGACGATTGGCGGCTTTAAGGAAATTATTTTCACAGTCGAGGGCGCGGGCGCGTTCAGCAAATTAAAATACGAGAGCGGCACTCACCGAGTGCAGCGCGTGCCCGTCACCGAAAGCGGCGGCAGAATCCACACGAGCGCGGTAACCGTCGCCGTCATGCCCGAAGCCGAGGAAGTCGACGTGGTGATTAATCCTGCCGATTTGCGGATTGACACTTACTGCGCGAGCGGCGCGGGCGGTCAATACGTCAACCGAACTGAAACCGCCATTAGAATCACGCATTTGCCGACGGGAATTGTCGTTCAATGCCAAGACGAAAAATCCCAGCTCAAGAACAAGGAAAAGGCGATGCGAGTCCTGCGTGCCCGCGTGAAGGATTTGGCTGTCCGTGAACAGAACGCCAACATTGCCGCTGACAGAAAAAATCAAGTCGGCTCCGGCGACCGCAGCGAGAAAATTCGCACGTATAATTTCCCTCAAGGGCGCGTGACTGACCACAGAATTAAATTGACGCTCTACAAGATTGAGGAAATTTTGAACGGCTACTTGGACGAATTTATCAACGCGCTGATAACCGCCGACCAAGCCAAAAAATTATCAAGATGATTTATATTCACGTACCCTTTTGCGAACGCAAATGCAACTACTGCGCGTTTAATTCCAAAATCGGCGGCACGGCGGAGAAAAATTCTTACGTCGACGCACTGATTGCGGAGATAAATCTGCGCGGCGATAATTATGCGATTGAGACGATTTATTTCGGCGGAGGAACGCCCACGACTTTGACGCTCGGTCAGCTGGAAAAAATTATCCGCGCGGCTGAAAAAAATTTTAACGTCGACACGTGCGCTGAAATTACAATCGAGGCGAACCCCGGCACCGTCGACGAAAATTATCTGCGCGGGCTGGAAACTTTGGGCTTTAATCGTTTAAGTTTGGGCGTTCAAAGTTTCGACGACGCGCTTTTAAAAATTTTGGGCAGGATTCACACTTCGCGGGCGGCGATTGAAACCGTCGAGTTCGCGAAAAATTTTTTTGCCAATGTCAGCGTCGATTTAATGTACGGCTTGCCGACGCAAACTCTGGAGAAACTTCGCCGCGACGTTGAAGTTATAAAAAAGATTGATGTTGAGCACGTGTCGATTTACGGCTTGGAAGTCGAAGAGGGCACGAAATTTTTTGAGCTAGCCCGCGCAGGTCAGCTTGATTTGCCCGACGAAAATCTTTGCGCCGATATGTACGACTTCATCACGCAGACTTTACCGATGCTCGGTTATCGCCGTTACGAAATCAGCAACTTCGCAAAAAAAAATTTCGAGAGCCGCCACAATCGCGGCTACTGGACGGGAAAAAAATATTTCGGCTTCGGAGCGGGTGCGCACAGTTTCGACGGCAAGCTGAGGACTTCAAACGTTCGCGACGTGAAAACTTACATAGAGAAAAATTTTTCCGTCGTGGAGGAGGTCGTTACTCGTCAGGCGGCGATGGAAGAATTTTGTTTCTTGGGCTTGCGGCTCGTCGACGGAATCAGCGCACGGACTTTTGAAGATAAATTCGGCGCGAATATTTTTGACGTGTTCGGCGAGGCTATCAAAAAAAATCGTCGGCACGGCTTACTTGAAGTCGACGGCGATAAAATTTTTCTGACGGCGCGAGGCATGGCTTTGGGCAATGAAGTCTTCGCGGATTTTTTGTTGTGAGGAGCGATTATGATTAACTTTAAAACGATAGCGGACGGCGAAATTTTTTCTGCGGCGTATGAAGTCAACAAGTCAAAATTTATGGCGCATGTCGTGCACGTGGAGAGCGAGGACTCCGCGCGGGAATTCGTGCTGATGATTCGCAAGAAATATTTCGACGCACGGCTTACTTGAAGTTGACGGCGATAAAATTTTTCTGACGGCGCGGGGCATGGCTTTGGGCAATGAAGTCTTCGCGGATTTTTTGTTGTGAGGAGCGATTATGATTAACTTTAAGACGATAGCGGACGGCGAAATTTTTTCTGCGGCTTATGAAGTCAACAAGTCGAAATTTATGGCGCATGTTTTGCACGTGGAGAGCGAGGACTCCGCGCGGGAATTCGTGCTGATGATTCGCAAAAAATATTTCGACGCAACGCATAATTGTTCGGCGTGGGTGCTCGGTGAACGCGGCGATAAACAAAAATCGAACGACGACGGCGAACCGGGCGGCACGGCGGGCAATCCGATTCTTGAGACGATAAAAAAGAACGCTTTGACGAACTGCGCGATTGTCGTGACGCGCTATTTCGGCGGAATAAAACTCGGCGCGGGCGGCTTGATTCGCGCCTATTCGCACACCGCCGCGCTCGGCATTGCCAATTCAAAAATCGTGCAGATGACCGCCTTCCAAAAAATTTCTCTGACGCTCGAATATAATTTTCTCGCGACGGTTGAAAATTATCTGCGCAACAAAAAAATCCGCGTCGTGAACACGGATTATGCGGACGTCGTGACGCTTGAGCTTTTGCTTTTGCCGGCGCACGTCGAAAATTTTTTAGTTGAGCTGAACGATTTGACTGCCGCGAATTTTTTATTTGAGGAGCTGGGCGAAATTCTTATCCCCGTCGAAGTTTAGGGCAGTTCGGGCAAGTTGCGCGCTATCGCCGAATTGTGAACGATTTCTTCTATGCGCTGGTCGAGTACCAATTCCTGCTTGTGCAAACTTTCCGCCGTGTCAAGTGCCGTCGCGCTGTTTTCGGTTATGCCCGTGATGTACGACTGCCACGCCATGATTGTTACCCGCGTCGATTCTTGGCGCAAGCTCGCTAAAAATTGTGCGCCTTCGGGCACGGGAACTTCATCAAGCTCCGCCTGCCGACTTTCCAGCGTGGGGATTACCGTGTTCGTTATGTAATTCGACACTTCCACGCGCTGATTGGCGAACATGATTCCATAGGGCGATTTTTGCATTGAGATAAAATTGTCCTGCTCGGCTTGGAACGTCCGATTGTAGCGGTAAACAATTTCCTCCGTCGCGTCGATATAATCCGCCAAATTTTTTCTGAGTATCGGCGAGACGGCGTCGAGGTAGCCGCGATAATTATCCACTCTGACAATTTTCCAATCACTGCCGCCGAGATTGAACGTAAAGCCGGGGAACTTTATTTTTTTGCCGAAAATTTCAGTCTCGCTGCCGCCGATGTTAAAGCCTTCGTTCGCCAAATTTTTGAGCGTAACTTTCAGGACGAACGGCACCTGCGAATATTCTTCGACGACGCTAAAAGTCGCGGTCGCCTCCTCGCCGTGGTGATCCACGTCCTCCAAATCGATAAACGCCGTGTGACGAATCAAACTGCGGTCAAGCAACAGGTCGTAGTCAATGCCCAGCTGCCGCCCCTTTAAAATTTCGCCGGGCAAAGTCCATTCGCGCGTGTCAATGTAGGTGTTGAGAACTTTAACCGCGCCCTTGCACATCTGCCGCCGAATCAGCACGTAAAAATTTTCAAAGAGACTGCGCTCGCGGTCGCTAAGATTCATGTCGTATTTGAAAAGGTCGCTCGTCAAATCGTCGTAGGCTTGCAAAGTTATCGAATCTAAATCGACGTGGCGGCGGAAAGTTTCAGCGTCGCCCGCCTTGTACGCTTCAACCATCTCGCGCATGGCGTATTCGGGCGTTTTCGTGTAGATGGAAAAGTACAGGAAGACGGCGGTAATCGCCATGACCAGCAGAGCCAACACGAAAAGCCTTTCGCGCTGACGACGCCTGCGCCGCGCGGCAAGTCTCATTCTCCAAGTATAATCGTCCATATTTATCCTCTGAAGATTTGCCGAAGTTCAACAATCGCGTCGTAATCGGCGGTGTCGCAGTGCAACGGTGTCACGGAAACAAAACCGTTTTGCGTCGCGTAAATGTCGGTGCCTTCGCCCGCGTCCGAGTCGTAAGCCGTCCCGCCGATACGGAAATAAGCGCGTCCGGCGTCGTCGGTGTGGCTCGTAAAAGCGTTAATATAGTCGCGTTGACCCAGCCGCGTGCTCACGAATTTGGGCTTATCCGCGCGGAAATTTTTCGGGAAGTTGATATTGTGCAAGAAAGGCTCGCGCTTGACAGACAAAATTTTTTCCAGATAATCAGCCGTCGCCGCCGCGCAGGTTTCAAAAGGTATCGTCGAATCTTTATCACGGGACACGGCAAGGGAGGGTATCGCGTGCAGAAAACTTTCCAGAGCCGCGCCGACAGTCCCCGAATATAAAACATCGGTCGCCAAGTTCGCGCCGTCATTTATGCCCGAAATCATCGCGTCGAATTTTTTACTGCTCATGCCCTCCAGATAAATTTTCACGCAATCGGTAGGCGTTCCGTCGAAAGCCCACGCCTCAATTTCGGGGTGGTCGAAACGTTTATATTCAATTTCGCGGCGAATACTCAAGGCGTGACCCATGCCGCTTTGCTGATTAACCGGCGCGGCAATCGTGACGGCGTGACCGCGATTTTTCAGCACAGTTGCCAACGCCCAAAGCCCCGCGCCAGTGAAATAAATTCCGTCGTCGTTGCTCAATAAAATATTCAAATTATCACCTCAATAAACTTGTTGCCGCAAAATAAAAATGCTAATTTTGAATTACGAAATATGCGGTCGACAGGATGTCGACCGTTGCGCCGCGCTGAAACATGGATGTTTCAAAGCGGCGCGGAGCGGTATCGGGTAGCGCGGACATACGAACGGGAGACGGATACGCCCCCGCGAGGCACCTTTTCTTTTTGCTACTTTTTCTTTGGGTGAGCAAAGAAAAAGTAGGTTCAACATAAAAATCTAAATTAAACGAGGCAATTTCTTTGAATCCTTGCTTGTGAAAGAAAGGATATTAAAGCCCGAAAAGCGCGTCGGCGAATTCTTTTGCGTTGAATGGGCGCAAATCGTCAAGGCGTTCGCCCACGCCCACCCACTTAACCGGAATGTTGAGCTGTTCTTTTATGCCGATAATCATGCCGCCCTTAGCCGTGCCGTCGAGTTTGGTCAAAACAATGCCCGTAATGCCCGCCGTCTGCGAAAATAATTCCGCCTGCCGAAGCGCATTTTGCCCCGTCGTGGCGTCGAGCACGAGCAACACTTCATGCGGCGCACCGTGAATCCCCTTGCCGAGAATCCGATTAATTTTCTTAAGCTCTTCCATTAAGTTGAATTTATTTTGCAGACGCCCCGCCGTGTCGACCAAAAGCACATCGATATTTTGCGCGACGGCAGAACGAGCGGCGTCGAGTGCCACGCTTGAGGGATTGGAGCCTTCGGAGTGTTTGATAAACGCCGCGCCCGTCCGTTGTGCCCAAATCTCAAGCTGGTCAATCGCGCCCGCCCGAAAAGTATCCGCCGCCGCCATCATGACGCTTTTTCCCTGCGCCTTGTAATACGCGCCGAGCTTGCCGATAGTCGTAGTTTTGCCCGCGCCGTTGACGCCAATCATCAAAATCACATGCGGCGGCGTCACGCTGATAACGTTGCCTTCTTCTTCCGTTAAAATCTCGCGGATTTGATTCGAGAAAAAATTTTTCACGTCGGCGGGCGAATTAATTTCAGCCTTGCGCACGCCCTTGCGAAGTCCCGCGATTAATTTCTCGGTCGTCGCCATGCCCACGTCGGACGTTATCAAAGTTTCCTCCAGCTCGTCAATCAAATCGTCGTCAATCTTCTTCGAGCTGTGGAGGATTTCGTCAATCTTGTCAACAAATTTCTCGCGGGTTTTCGCCAAGCCCGCCTTCAGTCTGTCAAAGAATCCCATAACAATTCCTCCTTGCCGCGTATTTTAGCAGATTGTCAAGCTTTCCTGCAACAAAAAATCCCCGACGCTAAATCGAGGATAAAAATTTTTAACTCAGAGACTGCTATCGCTAAACGTTCTTGCCTGCGACTAAAAGAATTTCGGCATATTTCAAGCATATAAGTTAAATTTTAACTCATAATTGCCATTGAAAAAATTTAAGTTCTCTTCGCGCAAAGTGTACAATGACCGCAAACCGCGCTTGAGCAGCACCAAAACCATTTCGAGATACGCGCAGATAAAAATTTCGTAGAGCGGCAGACGTGCCGTGTTGAGTTCGGCGTCAAGAAATTTTTTGCCCGCGAAATTTTTCAATGTTCAAATCATCTTCATGACGAGGGAGCGCAATTTTTCTTCGGGCGTGACTTGGAAAAAATTTCGGCAGAATTTCAAGTTGAAAGCCGCTCGGCAGTCGAATCACGCCAACATAATTTTTTGCCTACACATATTTCCAGCCAAGCTTAAAAATTCGCCCGCCGCAACAAATTTGCTCAGCTCGTCGAAGTGCGGACAATCATTTGCAAAAATTTTTTCGTGCTCGCGGATTGTCTTCATAAATTGTAAGTCTCCGCGTCGAGCAATGCGACGGCGTTAATTTTGTAGGGATTGAAGCCGATGATTTTTTCGCCGAGCACAGTCTGAATTTTTTCGTAGTCGTCGAAAAAATATTCTTGCAGGAGCGGAATGATTTTGTTGCGGAAAACTTCGGCAACATCGGCGAGCGT
>JAFPVP010000033.1 GCA_017412925.1 Selenomonadaceae bacterium | reverse complement strand
TGAGTTTGAAACCGTAGATATCATCAATGGTGGCAGAAATATCACGCTGACTCATGCTGCGAACGTACATCGCCAACACTTTGTTTTCAATATCGGATACGTCGCGCTTGTGTTTGGGAAGAATTATCGAGTCTAAGGAGGCTTGACGGTCACGGGGCACCGCGATTTCCGTCTCCGCCATTGCGGTTTTAATAGTTTTGTCGAAGTAGCCGTTACGGCGATTGGTCGTCTCTTTTTCCTCACGTTAACGATCCATTTCGCCGTTTAACATAGCCTCAAACATCGGTTCGAAGACGTCTTTTAGAGCCGCTTGCATTTCGGCGACACTTTTGGGGCTCGTACTGGGCGATGATGGCTTGAGCAATTCTTCAGCCGGGCGTGTCTCGATTTTTTTCTTTCCATCTCTTTTTCTCTCCTATATCAAAAAAAGGATTGTGTTTGCCTTCTTACACAATCCTTTTTATACTACCTCCCTAACCCCTTGAAAAGGCGTTTGAGCAAAAAGGAGTCGTCATCGGCACGTAATTTTTCCAGTAACAAGTGCGCGCTGTGCGTTTGAATATTGCTTTTAGTCGCCCGCCATGTCGTGAACTTCTTGGAAAACGTCGCGAATTTTGAGTGATTCGCTCGAATTGTCGCTTCTGCCGATTGAGTATTTGATTTAGTCGTCGGTCTGAACTGAATCAAAGCCCTGCCCATCGGCGAGTTTGATATTGTGAGTGCGGCGATTGTAGCGGAAAATTTTTTGCTCGTTCGCGTCAAGCAAATTTCTTGCGATTTTGCCGAATTCGTCAGTTTACCCGCACTACTTTGCAAAAGTCCCGTGCGCTCGGCAACGTCCTTGAATTGGTCGGTGATAATTTTCTCGTCAAGAGCCGCGTCCGTTACCAAATCCGTGCGCACCGTAAAAGTCGCCGTTTTTATTGTTGAAAAATACCGTTTTCACGCCGAGTTTTTCCACAAACGATTGTAAAAGTTTCTGTTGCGGCGTCAAATCTTTGTCGTCAACGATGTCCGCCGCCTCGTCATATTTCTCATTTAGCTTGCCCGAAAGTCGCCTGTTAATTCCTCGTTTCGTCTTTTCCCATTTTTTAAGAATTTCGTTTAGTACACCGTTTACAGGTTTCTAACGTTTTTATAACTTTTAACGGAGTTGACAAGTAATTTGGCAAAATCAATAAATTATTCCGTTGTTTTCGGGTCGTGGAGTTGGAATCCGTTTCTAATTTGCTGGTCGAGCCAATCTTTTATTTCGGAATATTTGTAGGCGTCTTCTTTGGCGTCGTTGAGCGAGAGGTCTTCGTCTAAGCATTCGCGGAAAGCTTCTTCCAACTTTTTCGCATTACCTACCGTCAGTTCAAGAAAATCTTCTTGTATGTTATTTGCGTCAATTATCTCCTGCATTTTTTTGAACAGCAGAGAGTTTTTGTTTAACTCTTCGCCAACTTGTTTGCGGTAATGGTCAAGGAAAACTTTTTGCATGTTTTTCTTAAGCTCGGCAACGTTGTCCGCGTGGAGTTCAACGCTATACAGACCATATTGAGCCGGAGTTGCTCAAGTGCAATTGCGCCGGTCTTCCTTGCTTGGCTATTGACTTTCCTGCGCAACACAGCGGTTGTAATAGCACCTTCGAGCGATGTAAATATTTCGTTTGAATCCATTATTAAGGTAAGTTCCTATCAGCGGGTGCGTATTGGTCTTGAACTTAGCATGAAGTTCCATCTCTTGCCGCGTTTGCTCGTCGGCTTGAGAGGCTCCGACGTCGCCTACTTTTGTTGACGTTTCTTTGACGGCTAATTCTTCCAAAAGTTTTTGCGCACGTTCTTTCAAAGTCGGCAAATTTTTTTGAGCTTGCGGTGCGGTCTTTTTAAACACTCCCGCTTGCATGAGATTATCGCGCCACTTTTGAACCGCCTTTGTTGAGCCTTTTTTCAGGGCGATAACTTTGGGATTGGGTATCGCGATTGAGTTTTGCGCCGCCAAAGCGATTAAAGCTTGCCCTTGTTTTTGCCGTGACTTCTTGCCTTTGTTGCCCAGTCTTAACTTGTGCGCTCGCGACTTTAATTTTTTTATCGTTCGGCGAAGATTTCTGCGGCAAAATATTTTCGGGCGGCTCGTTTTTTTCGACGGGTTGCGGCTACTTTAGTTTAGATTGTTTTCTGTTGAGGAGGGGTCTGCGAATTTTTCTGAACAAAAGCGTTGAGTTCGTCGCCGTAATGTGTGGCAATCGCTTGACGATTTTCGGGCGTGTCTTGGAATTTGGAGGCGTCATAGAACATTGAGTTGAAGAAGTTGACTGCATCAAGTTCTTTGTCGTCGATAGCTTTGCCGAATTTTTCTTTGGCGCGAGTTGAAGCGTATCGAGCCGCGTTCCAAACTTCGGCTTGTTTTGCCGTAAGATTACTCGTTTGGTCGCCGCGCTTCCAATTTTCTTGATTTTCGTCCGTGCCGCTGATAGCTTGAGTTGTGCCGCCAAGCCCGCCCAAAAGTGCCGCCAGATAGCGCACACGTTCCGCCGCCTCGTACTGATTGGGTGCGCCGTCCCACGGTAGCCAACTGTAAGGCTCGCCACGCGCCGCGTTCTGAATTCCTTCTTGAGCGAACTCCTCGTATTGTTCTTGTGACGAGTTCGCTGCGCCACATCCTGCGATTTTCAACGCTTTGTTTGAAACTTTCAGCGAGCTAAAGAACGCGAGACCTTCAAGCGTGTTTGTCGCCAAAAGTAGCGGGATATTTTTGCCCATTGTGATTAGCGATTCTTTAGTAGCTTCTTCTTCGTTCGCGCCTCGGTTTAAAAGTTCACGATGAGTTTCCCCACCTTCAAAAAAAACCTTCAACCAGCGCGGAAGAAAATCCGTATTGAACAGCTCTTGACGCACCGCCCGCGAAAATTTTTGCCGCATAATCACCGCCGAATTCGCCCATCATGCTCGCCTAGCTGTTCATAAGTTGATTGGCAAACGCGCCGCTGAAATTGTCGCCGTCTGCCGTGTAAACTTTTTTGTGCCGTAGTCGAACATGGTGTCCGCCGCGTCTTGCGCAAGGTTGCCCGCGCTCTCAAGCAAACTTCGTCGCCACGAAAAACCCGTCCAAAAATCCCGCGCCCGCCAGAAAATTATTTTTTTTGCCAATCAACCGCTTTGCAAGTATCGTTTCAGCGTTTCCTGCAATTTTATTGAGGTGCCTTGAGATTTTTTAAATACTTTTCTTTGAAGTTCGGCGACTTTCTGCGGGTCTAATTCGCTCTCGATTTGTTTAAGAATTTTATCTTCGGCGGCGGCGAGCATATCGTGAAGTTTCTTGCCTTTCTCTACGGACGTTTTATCGAATTTGCCGGGATTCTCGTCGGACAGTTTAATGCCAAAAAGTGCCGTCAGGAAAGCTTTTTTGCCTTCGCCCTCGTAGCCCAAATAGTCAGCCAAGGCACTGTATTGCGCGACCTGTTGCCGAAATGCCTTGTCCTGAAGTTCAACTTATAATCTTCCAGATACGTCGCAGTTTAAGGTCTGCTTCAAGCTTTTTAATCTCCGCGTCGATTTTTCCTCTGCCGCGCACCAGCCACGTACTGAATCTGTATTGGTCGCGGGAATTTTCTTTTCCGTAGTCACCCGGTACTCTTCGTTTTTCCTAGCGGTGGTAAATTCCGTATGTATTTTGCAAGATTAGCTAAAATTTTCGTGCGTTTGTTTTGTATATTTGTCTGTTAGAGCCTAAAAGTTGCCATTATCTACCACCTCACACGAGAAACATTTTGGCAATTTTCATTAGGAATTATTTGTCACAATTTGAGTAAATTGTCTAAGTTTCGCTGCCTTATTCATGCCGTTTGAAATTAGCGCGTCCAAAGTGCGATTTGCCTCGCCCGTCGAACCCAAAAGCTCTTGCATTAATTGCGGCGATTCTTGCTGATTTAATATAAAATTTGCCCACGTGTTATTTTTGTCCATAATCGATGAATAATTATTTTGAGCAAGTTCAGCGTTTGCATATCTTTGTTGGGCAAAATTTGAGCCGTATTGTAAATTATTGCTCTGATTTTGGAGCTATTGCTGAACAAGTCCTGCATTAATTTGGTTGGTGTTTATCGCGTTTGAGTAGCGTTGTTGCGCCAAATTTTGGAAAATATTGATATTGTTAAGATAATTTTGAACTGTGACATCTGTGGTATTTTTGTTTATATACTCGCCCAAAGTTTCGTTCGCGTCGCGAGTTTCGTCAGAATTTGAATCGGTAAGCCTGTCCATTACGCTTGAATATTTTTTGTCGTGCAACAATTCCGTCGAGGTCCCCAGCGAACTGTAAATCGAATTTAATTTGCCGTCGGTGTCCGTAAGTTTGCCTGTCAACACGCCCACGAGACTTTTTTGATTGTCGGCGGAATTTTTAGATTCCGTCCAATAATCCGTAGCCAAACTCGCCAGCGAGCCGTTCGCGTCTGTGACCGCGTTGAGATTTTCCTGTGGATTTGTGTAAATGAGCGCGTGCAGAGTCGAAGTCGCGCGTTCTTGCGCTTCGCCGTTCAACTGAATGTGCAATTTTCCCAGCGGTTGCAAGCCGCCCATGATGTCTTCAAACGACGGCTGAATAACTCCCATTGCGTAATACCTTTGAAGAGTTGCAAGTCGAATTCAAACTTCATCAGCCGCCACCTCCCACGTTATGAAGCAAGTATCCTTGCCCACCACTTTGTAGCCGCAACGCTGACTTAATTTTTCCGCCACCTCTCGCCAAAATTTGAACTCGCCGCACATCTGATTGACGATTATCATTGCGCCCGAATCGGCAATTTCCGCGAATCCTTTTTCCGGCAAATAAAAAAGTTTAAATTTTTTATCTCGTTTGAACTCTTCGTAATTTTTTTGTTATAAAATTTAATTCATTCCTTAAGTTTCTTGCTCATACTTCCATCACGTCCAAAATTATCGAGTTGAAAAAAATTCCGCCGTCGCCTTGTACTTGAGCCGCTCTCTTTGAGCGACAAATTCACGACGACTTTACCCGCAGAAATTTTCCCGTTCGTGAGTTCGGCGTCGAGCGGCGTGTAAGAAACTGTCGTATTTTTTAGCAAATAATCGTAGTGGCTTATATGCCGCTTCCCTTGAAAACTCCACGTCAATTCCGCGCCCGAATCCGAAAAAATATTTTCGTCAAGTTTCGACACGCGGTCGGGCTTGATTATCAAAATTTCGTCGCCGATTGTGAGCACGTCCAAAATTTTTGAATTGAATTGCCGTTTGAACCAACTTTGCGTCACGAGGTCGAACATTAACACAAAATTTCCGTTCAGAATCCAGATTTGATTCAGCTTCGGGACGTAGCGCACCAAAGAATTTTTCGACAAACTTTTAATTTCCGATTCAATAAGTAGCGCGATATTTTGCGGTTTCGCGTTGCCGTAAACGTTCGCCGCTTGAAGATTTTGCACGTCACTGCTACCGAGGACGAACACCGAATCAGCCACCGCGCACGTACTCAACCGCCCGCTTAAGTCCACTTCCCGCGAAATTCCAACAAAGCTGACCATGCCGACCAGCTCGCCGCCGTCCTTGTAGCCCACTTCCAAAAATTTCGCGCTAGAATCAATGTTTGCGTCCTCCGTATAGTTCGTCTCGTCGCCCACGCCGCTCAAAGTCCCGATTGTTAGCAAGCCCGCTACGCTTTTTAATTTGCCCGTCGCGTAGTCGACCTCAAGATTGATTGCTTGCGCCAGTTGATTTTCAGAAATCCCATCGACGCTCGTGCTCGTATCCTTCAACGTGTCGCTTACGTGGTCAGAAGGAGACCTGTATCCAAATTGATTCTGAAAGTTTTTGTTAAGCGCAATCGCGCCCCGCCTGATAATTTCGTTTTGATTTGACTTGCGACAAGCTGAAATTACGGTTTCGTCAGCGCGTCTAAGTCTAGCGTGTTTTATCGTTATCCCTCTTTTTGTTATAATTTTTTTTAAGAGGAGGATTCTAGAATTCGTGTTATAATTAGCGCGGTGACAACGAAGTAGCGAATCAAGTAGGCGTGACGGAGGCAACTGTTTCGCGGAGGGAATTTTTTTCGCAGGAGTTTAATATGGCGCAGGTAAAACATTTAGCTACATATTCGAGGCGGGTAAGGTTGTAGAGAAAGGCGGCACTGGCGGCGTCGAAGCCGACAACAATTATACGGGAATGAGAATTTGCTGGTCTTATATTGACTTCGCGGGA
This sequence comes from Selenomonadaceae bacterium, assembly GCA_017412925.1. GTDB lineage: Bacteria > Bacillota > Negativicutes > Selenomonadales > Selenomonadaceae > Quinella. The sequence goes on along the minus strand of JAFPVP010000033.1, from coordinate 37,891 downwards.
AAAAAACTTTAAGCCGACAAATTGTCTATTTAAAAAAGCAAGGGTATTAAGACTAAATCCAGCAACCGTTACCTTTTCGCCATACACATGCGACGCAACTGATATAAGACAACTGTAGCAGGTTGGCTTAGTCACGCGAACGCGACAATCACGCAGAATCTTTACACGCATGACAAAACGGCGGCGATTGGAATTCTCGTCAACGTCGGCAAGCAGGGCGAACGCTCCGTATAAATAAAATTCTTGTCTATAAATCTTCTGCATGATAAAATAAATTGTGTAGAAGTTTTTTTGTTTTAGGCAAGGAGGAGAAATTATGATTAGGCGGATTCTAATTGCGAATCGCGGCGAAATTGCTGTTCGAGTAATTCGCACCTGTCAAGAGCTGGGCATTGAAACCGTCGCGATTTATTCTGACGCGGACAAAGAAGCCCTTCACGCGCAACTGGCTGACGTTCGCTATCGCGTGGGCACCGAGGACGCCTTCGACAGCTACCTCAACCGCGAAGCGATAATCGACGCGGCAAAAACCACCGAGGCGGACGCCGTGCACCCTGGCTACGGTTTTTTGTCGGAGGACGCGGACTTTGCGCAAATGGTCGTCGATGCCGGCATGAAGTGGATTGGTCCCTTGCCCGAAACGATTAAACTCGTCGGCGACAAGGACGCGGCGCGCGCTTCTATGGTTCCGTCGGGCATTCCCATGGCGAAAGGCTCTGACCCCTTGACTAGCAACGGCATGGCGATTAAATCTGCGGCGGAAGTCGGCTATCCCGTCATACTCAAACCTGTCAGCGGCGGCGGCGGCAAGGGCATGTTCATCGCGCACAACGAAGACGAACTTCATCACGTGTTGGGGCTTGTCGACGTGACCAAGACCAGATTTTATTTTGAACATTACATCGAACGTTCGCGGCACATTGAAGTTCAAGTCGTGGCGGACAATTTCGGCAGCGTGATTCATCTGGGCGAGCGCGAATGTTCAATTCAACGCCGCAATCAAAAACTTTTGGAGGAGTCGCCGTCTATAGCCTTAACGCCCGAAATGCGCGAGCGCGTCGGCAAGTTGGCAGTCAAGGCGGCTAAGAGCGTCCACTACTCCAATATCGGCACAGTCGAATTTTTGCTGGACTTAGCGACGAACGAATTCTACTTCATGGAAATTAATCCGCGCATTCAAGTCGAGCACGGCATAACCGAGGCTGTCACGGGCATTGACTTGGTTAGAACTCAAATTCGCGTGGCGTCCGGCGAGCCGCTTAACTTCACGCAGGAAGATGTTAAATTCACCGGTCACGCTATCGAGTGCAGAATCAACGCCGAAGACCCCGACAGAAAATTTATGCCCACGCCCGGCAAAATCGAATTCCTGCACGAGCCGAGCGGTCCGCGTGTTCGTTTCGATAGTGGAGTTACAGCGGGCTTGTCGATTGAACCTTACTACGATTCGCTAATTGCAAAGTTGATTGTTCACGGACGCACGCGCGGCGACGCAATTAGAATCATGCGGCGGGCGTTGAATGAATTCATGCTCAAGGGCGAGAATAATTTTGTTAAAACGACCGTCCCGCTTCATCAGCAAATCCTCGACGACGAATGGTTCTGCACCGGCAATATCGACACGCAATTTATAAAACACCGCTTGCCGATTTACGCGGCGGCTCCGAAGAAACTCACGCTGGAAGATAAAATGGATCCCGACCTTGCCGAACGTCTGGCTCGCGGCGGCGGACGTATCGACATTGATTACGCATAAGGAGGAATTAATTATGACAGAATTTGAGCAGGGACAATACGAGGGGCTGAAGGCGACTTACAAACTTTTTGGGCAAGGCGACTTGATGAAGTTCTGGTTGTTCGAGGAGCACCGTCATTCGCAAAAAAGCGTCCATTACTTCCCCGTCTACGAGAAATGGTTCAGCCCTTATCGCGGCAAAGATATTGTCTTCGTGGAGGTCGGAGTGCAACACGGCGGCTCCGTGCAGATGTGGAAAAATTATTTCGGCAAGGACGCAAAGATTATCGGCGTCGACATTGACCCGCGTTGCAAACAGTTTGAAGATACGGGGGGGGTATTGCTATCGAAATTGGCTCGCAGGAGGATCCGAATTTTTGGGCGGCGTTCAGAGAAAAATATCCGCGCGTCGACATTCTCCTTGACGACGGCGGACACATGATGAATCAGCAAATCACAACCTTCCGCGAAATGTTTCCGCACGTCAGAGACGGCGGGCTTTACATTTGCGAAGACTGCGGCACGTCCTATTTTCCAGAGTATAACGGCGGCTTGAAGCGCGAAGGAACTTTTATCGAGTTCGCCAAAAATTTCATCGACGAAATTAACGCTTTTGCGGGTAATCGTAAGCCATCGCATGCGGCTCCCATTACTTATGACTCACTGAACATGGGCGGCATTCATTTCTACACGTACATGGTTGTCATTGAGAAAAATAGAATTCCGTTCATGCCCTTTGAACTCAAAATCGGCAAGCCTGGCTTTTAATTGGCGGCGCGCAAAGTTTTAATTACGTAAGTGGGTAGCGCGAAAGCTCCGGCGTGAATTTTTGTGTTGTAATATTTTGTCTGCAAGTTTAGGGAATTCCAGCGGGCGAAGTCGACGGCGTTTGTTGGGTGAAATTTTTTCGAGGCGAAACCGAAGAGCCATTGCCCCGCCGGATAAGTCGGAATGTGAATTTGATAGACGCGCACGACCGGAAAGGAACTGGCAAGGCGTTTGTGGGCGCGTTGCATGGCGGCGGCGTCAAGGGAGTAAAACGGATTCTCGTGTTGATTAACCATGATGCCGCCGTCTTTTAGCGCGTTGAAGCAGTTGCCGTAAAATTCCTTGGTGAAAAGCCCTTCGCCCGCGCCGAACGGGTCAGTGTAATCGACGATAATCAAATCGTACTCGTCAACTTTGCGGCGAATAAATTTCAGCCCGTCCGCGAAAAAAATTTCCACGCGCTGATTGTCGAGGCAAGCGGCGGTCTGCGGAATAAATTTTTGGCAAGCGCGGACAATCGTCTCGTCAATCTCCACCAAATCAATTTTTTCTATCGTGTCGTACTTTAAAAGCTCCCGCGCAGAGCCGCCGTCGCCGCCGCCGACCAGCAAAACTTTTTTTATATCGGGATTGACGCAAAGCGGAACATGTGTAATCATTTCGTGATAGATGAATTCGTCGCGCTCGGTTATCATGATTCGCCCGTCGAGAACGAGAATTCGCCCGAATTCCGTAGAATCGAAAATATCCACGCGCTGAAATTCGCTCGTCTCGCTGAAAAGTTGCTTGTCGACCTTGAGCGAAAATTTTACGTTCGGCGTGTGTTGCTCACTAAACCAAAGTTCCATTTTAAAACCTCGCAGTAAATTTTATTGAGATTGTATCACGATGATAAAAATTTTTCTAATCGCGGCGGTAGCAGTTGCCGGATTTTTTTTGAGCTTGACGAACGGCTCCGTTGAAATTTCTGCCGCGCAAATTTTCGGTTCCATTCCGCTCGACGAAACGCAACGGCAAATTCTGGAAAATATACGCTTGCCGCGGACAATCGTCGCTATGCTCGTCGGCGTGAACTTGTCATTGTCGGGCGCGATTTTGCAAGCCGTGATGAAAAATCCTTTGGCAGACCCGCACATAATCGGCATATCGTCGGGCGCAGGCTTGTTCGGGATTTTCGTCATGATGATTTTTTCGGACGCGGGCGCACTGGTGACACCGGCGGCTTTCGTCGGCGCGATGTTGGCGGCGTCGCTGATTTATCTTTTGGCGTGGAAGGACGGCATACGCCCGATTCGCGTGATATTGGCGGGCGTGGCAGTCAGCGCGTTTTTGGGCGCGGGCATTTCGGCGTTGCTGATTTTTTATTCCGATAAAGTTCACGGCGCGTTATTGTGGATGGTCGGCGGCTTGTCGACGCGGAGTTGGCAGCACGTCGAAATTTTATTGCCGTATTCAATCGCGGGGACGTTGGCGACATTTTTATCTGCGCGGCACTTGAACGTTTTGCAGTTGGGCGACGAAGTTGCCAAGGGGCTGGGCTTGCGCGTCAATCTCGTGCGGACAATTTTAACGGCGGTGGCGGCTCTTCTTGCGGCTTCGGCGGTTTGTGTCGTGGGCTTACTCGGTTTCGTCGGATTAATCGTTCCGCACACGGCGCGATTGATTCTCGGCTCGGATTATCGAATGCTTTTGCCGGGCGCGGCACTTTTGGGCGCGGCAGTCGTCACGATAAGCGACACCTTCGCCCGAACGATTTTTGCGCCAACAGAATTGCCCGTCGGAATTTTAATGGCGATGTTGGGCGCGCCGTTCTTTTTGTATTTGTTGAGGAGAGAACTTTAATTGGAGTTTCACTTTGCGGGGCTGGGCACGCTGATTAACGTTGCGGGAATTTTTTTCGGCGGATTAATCGGTTTGTTCGGCGGGAAATTTTTGACAGAAAAAATTCAGCGGACATTGTTGGAAGCGTGCGCGTTGGCGGTCATTTTCCTAGGCGCGGACGGCGCGTTGAAAAATTTGGACGCCATGCTTTTAATCGCGAGTTTAATCGGCGGCGGGCTTATCGGCGCGATTCTCGACATCGACGGAAAATTTGAGCGGCTCGGAATTTTTTTGCGGACACATTCCGGCAACGAAGGCGATACAAAATTTGTCGATGCATTTGTCACCGCGTCGCTTACGGTTTGCGTCGGAGCAATGGCGGTTATCGGCGCGATTAACGACAGGCTTTTGAGCGACGCCACGATTTTAATTGCAAAGTCTGCACTTGACGCGATTATAATTTTGGTCATGACGGCGAGCCTCGGCAAGGGCTGCATTTTTTCTTGCGTGAGCGTCGGAATTTTTCAAGGCGCGATAACTTTTTGTGCGGGCTTCCTCGAACCGTTCATGACGGAAATTGCGCTCAACAATCTTTCCGGCGTCGGCAACGTTTTAATTTTTGGCGTCGGCGTCAATCTGCTTTTCCCCGAAAGAAAAATCAGCGTCGCCAATCTTTTGCCCGCATTGGTTATCGCTTGCCTGTGGAGTTGATGAAATGAATTTAGCGGCGGAAAATATTGGCGTGGCGATTGGCGGCAAGGAGATACTGCGCGGCGTGAATTATAAATTTGCTTCGGGCAAACGGACGGCGATTATAGGGGCAAATGGCGCGGGCAAATCCACGTTGCTAAAAGTTCTATGCTTGCTCAATGAAAAATTTTCGGGAAGAGTGACGCTCGACGGGCAAGACATTCGCGCACTCGGACGAAAAAATTTATCGCGAGTGATGGCGATTCTGCCGCAGGAACGCGACGCCCCACAAGATACGACCGTTCGGCAACTGGTTTCGTTCGGACGTTTCCCGCACAGAAAATTTTTCGGCGGACATTCAGCGGAAGATGACGCGGCGATTAAAAATGCCCTCGAACTTACAAATCTCACGGACTTTGAAAATCGGCAGGTAGTATCTTTATCTGGCGGCGAACGTCAACGCGCGTGGCTGGCAATGACACTGGCGCAACGCCCAAAAATTTTGCTCCTCGACGAGCCGACAACTTACCTAGACATAGCGCACCAACTCGACGTTATGCAGATTATCGCCGACGTAAACAAAAAATTTTCCACGACGATTATCATGGTTCTGCACGATATTAATCATGCACGACTTTACAGCGACGAAGTTTTGATTGTTAAGGATAAAAAAATTTTCGCGGCGGGCGACCCGTTAAAAATACTCACGGCGCAAACGCTTAGCGAAGTTTTTGGCGTCAAAGCCGATACCTTCACGAACGCAGCGGGCGACGAAATTATTTTCCCGATAAAAAAACTTGAAATAAATTCGGCGGCGAAATATAATTTGGAAAAAATTTCGGAGGGCGACTTGTGAGTTTTGAATTTAGATTGACTGATGATGTTATGTACGTTAAGGGCGTCGGCGAACGGCGGGCGATAGCTCTTGAGAAGTTGAATATTTATACTAAATACGACCTGCTGACGCATTACCCGCGAACTTACGAGAACTACAGCAACTTGACAAAAATCGCTGACGTCTTCGAGGGCGAAACCGTTTTAGTTGTCGGCAGAATTTATAACATCACGTCGCGCGAGGTACGCGGCTTGACGATTATCAACGCGACGCTGGAAGACGAGACCGGCGCGATTCGGCTGACGTGGTTTAATCAAAGATATTTGCTGACGAAGTTGCATAGCGGCATGCGGCTTTTGATTATCGGCAAGGCAAAATATGATTCGTGGAACGGCTTGGCGATAAGTCAAATCCAAAGCTTCACGATACTTGAGCCGGACGAGGAGCCGGAGTTGGGAATCACGCCGATTTACCCGTCGACTGCCGCGATAAGTCAACAAGTTTTGCGCACGGCGATAAAAAATCTGCTGGCGTCAATGCCGCCGCTGAAAGAAATTTTGCCGCAGGAACTTTTGTCCGCGCAGGGATTGATGCCGCTGGATTCGGCAATGCGGGCGATTCACTTCCCGCGCGACGCTTTTGAACTCGACATGGCAAGGCGGCGGCTGGCGTTCGACGAATTATTTTTAATTCAATGCGGGTTGATGCTGATAAAGCGGCAAACGCAGGACGAGCGGCTCGGCATAAGTCACAAGAAAAACGGTGCGCTGATAAAAGCCGCGCTGGCGAAGTTGCCGTTTGAGCTGACGGGCGACCAGAAAAAAGTTTTCCGCGCAGTCGTCAAAGATATGGAAAGCAAATTGCCAATGCGCCGCTTGATTCAGGGCGACGTGGGCTCCGGCAAAACTGTCGTGGCACTGCTGGCATTGCTTAAAACTGTGGAAAGCGGCTGGCAAGGCGCGTTCATGGCACCGACGGAGATTTTGGCGATTCAGCATTACGAAAAATTTTCGGCGTTGCTGACGGATTTGGGCGTGCGCGTCGGGCTTTTAAGTGCGAAGGTCACCCGCTCCAAAAAGTTAAAGGAAGAACTCTACGAAAAAATTTCGGCGCACGAGCTGGATATAGTAATCGGGACGCACGCGCTGATTCAAGAGGGCGTCAACTTCGCGCGGCTCGGCTTGGTCGTAACCGACGAACAGCACCGTTTCGGCGTCAATCAACGCTCGACACTCGAAAAAAAATCTGACGTCGTGCCCGATATGCTCGTCATGACGGCGACGCCAATCCCGCGCACCATGACTTTGACGGTTTACGGCGACTTGGACGTTTCGCTGATAAAGGAATTGCCGCCTGGGCGCAAGCCGATTAAAACGGAAGCAAAAAGTTTGCGCAACCGCAATAAAATTTATGAATTCGTCCGCGCTGAAATTTTAGCGGGGCGTCAAGCTTACGTGGTGTGCCCGCTGATTGAACGGAGCGAATCGGAAAAACTCGCCGACATTGAACCGGCGGAAGAAATTTTCGACATGCTAAGCAACGGGATTTTCCACGACATACCCTGCGCCCTGCTCCACGGCAAAATGAAACCGCGCGATAAGGATGAGATTATGGAAAAATTCCGCGACGGCGAAACGAAATTGCTGGTGTCGACGACGGTGATTGAGGTGGGCGTCGACGTGCCAAATGCAAGCGTGATGGTCGTTGAGCACGCGGAGCGATTTGGTCTTGCGCAACTGCACCAATTGCGCGGGCGAGTCGGGCGCGGCGCGGCGAAATCCTACTGCATTTTAATTTCTGACAGCAAGGCGAACGTTGCCAAGGCGCGGCTTGAAATTTTGGAGAAAACAAACGACGGCTTCAAGCTTGCCGAGGAAGATTTGAAACTTAGAGGTCCGGGTCAATTTTTCGGCGAGGCGCAACACGGCTTGCCCGACCTTAAAATAGCCGACGTGTTCCGCGACGTGGAAATTTTATTACAAGCCCGCGACGCTGCTGAGAAATTCATAACCGACGACGATAATCTGAACTACTTCGCGAGCCTTAGGGAAAATCTTGCGCTGGCTTACGGCGACAAGTTCAGCCAAATTACCGCAAACTAAAAAATCCCCCGCTTTGGGGGATAATTTTTTTGTTAAAAGTCTCGCATTTAGTGCTACAATAATTCGGAGTTTGTTTCGTGAACTAGAAGAGCGGACTCTGCAGTCGGCGAAACAAGCGGAATTAAACCCGTTCCAACGGTTGCTGTAATGCCGCTGATAAAATAATTGAGGCGAAATGAATTGTCGCTTCTGCCGATTGAGTATTTGATTTAGTCGTCGGTCTAAACTGAATCAAAGCCCTGCCCGTCGGCGAATTTGATATTGTGAGTGCGGCGATTGTAGCGGAAATGCGGCGCGTATCACTATTCCTACGCTCTCAATCCCGCAAACACATAACTGACATTTGCGCGGCTTTCCTCGACGCTATTAAACCCCTTCCTGATTGCTTATTCAAAAAATTTACCCTCCGAACAGGAGGGCACTTTATTTTATGGAAAATTTTCTTGTCGGAAAATTTACGAGGCTTGCCTGACGAGGCGGACAATTTCTTCCGCGCCGCCCTCCATAGTTTCAGCCATGATGACGTTGGCAATCGGCGAGTCTTTTAAAATTTGGCGACCGCGTTCGACGTTTGTGCCTTCAAGGCGGACGACGACGGGCACGGGAATTGACTTGCCGTCGCTGGAAATAATTTTCGCCGCGTCGACGATACCTTGAGCCACGAGATCGCATTTGTTAATGCCGCCGAAAATGTTGACGAAAATTCCTTTAGACTGCCCGCCTTCCAACATAATCTTGAACGCCTCGGCAATTTTTTCGGGTGTGGAGTCGCCGCCCACGTCAAGGAAATTGGCAGGTTCGCCGCCGAAGTGTTTAAGTATATCGACGGTCGCCATAGCCAAGCCCGCGCCGTTTACCATGCAAGCCACGTCGCCGCCGAGATTTACATAGTTCAAGCCGAGTTTCGCCGCGTGAAGTTCCTTCGGGTCTTCTTCGGTCTCGTCGCGCATGGATTCAATATCGGGGTGGCGATAAAGCGCGCTGTCGTCGAAGTTCAATTTGGCGTCGAGCGCGATAACGTCATTCTCCTGCGTGACAACCAGCGGATTAATTTCAGCAAGCGAGCAATCTTTCTTGACGAAGGCGCGGTGCAAATTAATCATGAGCTTAGTAACTTTGCGGATAATTTCTTTTGGGAAATTCATCTTGTAAGCCATGCGCGTCGCTTGGAAAGGCGCAAGCCCGATAGCTGGGTCGATGAATTCCTTAAAAATTTTTTCGGGCGTCTCGACGGCAACTTTCTCAATTTCAACGCCGCCTTCTTCCGAACCCATCATCACAACGCGAGCCGTTGCCCTGTCGACGACAAAGCTAAGATAATATTCTTTTTTGATGTTGGAGCCGGACTCAATCAGGAGCCGCTTAACAACTTTGCCTTCGGGACCGGTCTGGTGAGTGACAAGCGTCTTGCCCAAAAGTTCTTCGGCATATTGACGGACTTCCTGCAAGTTGTGCGCGAGTTTGACGCCGCCAGCTTTGCCGCGCCCGCCCGCGTGAATTTGCGCCTTGACAACAGTCACGTCCGCGCCGAGAGCTTGCGCCTGTTTGACTGCCTCCTCCACCGTGAATGCCGCGCCGCCGTCGGGAACGTTGACGCCGTAGCCGCGCAGAATCGCCTTGCTTTGATACTCGTGAATATTCAAAATATCGCCTCCAAGTTATTTTCTGTTCTTGAGCATGTAAACCGTCTGACCGGAAGCCGCGCCGCTCGTCTTAATTGCAAAGCCGCCCTCGACCGCCCGCACGTGAATTTTATCTTGCGTCGCGTAAACGATAATGTCAATGCTTTTCTCCGCGCAAAAAATATTCGCCGCGTTTTTCAAGCCCGCTTCCAGATAATCAATCGGGCAGCCAGGGTCGTAGCCGAACATGCCAATTTCCATCATGACTTCGGCGGGCTCGGTCACGGGATAATTTTTTTCAGCGGAAATTTTTTCCCAATCCGCGCCCTTCTGACAGGCTCTGAAGTCGACATCGGGCAACGCGAAAATCAGCTCCGCAGAAATATCCTCGACGCCGCTGCCCTCGTATTTGATGCTGATTTCGTTGTCATTGGAAATGCTGTAGAGAACGCTCGCCGACTTGCCGCCCTGCTCAGCCGTAAACTTGACGCCCTCGAAAAGTTCTTCAACTTGCCAGGCGTCCTCGGCGAAATTTTCTCCGCCGTCGACAAGAAGTTTGCTTTCCTTGAGCAGAAATTGATTTTTAAAATCTTTGTCGCGGAAACGCATCGACACGGCACGCGCACCCTTATCGGTAACTTTGAGCTCGTTGCCCTTGTTGTTGCGCACCGTCCAAACGGCGTCTTCCCTTTTAATTGACGGCATAACAATCAACCTCCATTAAGAATTATATTTATCCAAAAGTTTTTCGTAATCGGCTATCGGTAGCGGGCGCGAAAAGAAGTAGCCTTGAATCGCCACGTCGCCCAAGCTCGCCACGTAGTCAAGTTGCGCTTGAGTTTCCACGCCTTCAACCACGACGCTCATTCCTAACTCCTCCGCCAGTTCGACGATAAATTTTAAGATTATCGCCACGCGCCTTGACTTTTCCAATTCGCGGATAAACGCCATGTCGACTTTGAGCGTGTCGAGCGGCATGTCCTTTAGCATGTTCAGCGACGAATAGCCCGACCCGAAGTCGTCCATTAAAATTGAAAAGCCCAGCTCCCTGAACGTGGAAATCATATCCAAAAGTTGCAGTTGGTTATCTGTGTACGCGCTCTCGGTCACTTCCAGCTTGAGCATCCAAGGCTCCAACTCGTACTTTTCAAGCAATGTCGCTAAAAATTCGGGCAGGTCTAAGCTGTAGAAATTCAAGCGCGATAAGTTCACGGAGATTGGGACGACGTGCTTGCCCTCGTCCAGGCGTTTGCGCTGAAGGCGACAAGCTTCCTCCCAAACAAAACGGTCAAGGCGCACGATAAAGCCGTTGCGTTCAAAGACGGGAATAAATTTCCCCGGCGAAACCATGCCGTGCACGGGGTGGAACCAACGCACCAAGGCTTCGGCACTGTTGATGATATTTTTATGCGGGTCGTAAATCGGCTGAAGATAAATCGTGAACTGATTCTCCATGAGCGCGGCTTCCATGTTGCCGGTTATCAGCTGCTCTTCAATCATCTGCTCGCGCATTTTTGCATCGTAGTAGGCGTAGCGGGTCACGTAGTTACCCTTGATTCGGCGCAGAGCCATGCCCGCGCGGTCGCACATCTGGTCTATCGGCAAGCGGGTATTTTCGACTGGATAAACGCCCGCAAAAAATAAAATGTTGTGGCTGATATGGAGGGATTGAATTCGCTCGTCAAGTTCCTTGATAATCTGGTCGATTTTAAGTTCTTCGGCGGGCACGCACAAAATAAAATGGTCGGCTTCGGCGCGGCAACTTATGGAGGTTCGCGGATTGAGCGTCGCTTTAAAATAATCCGCCGCCGCACGCAAAATTAAATTGCCCGTGTCGACGTGGAATAAGTCGTTGATGATTTTAAAGCAACTTATATCCATGCAAACGATACAATATTTTACATCGTAGCGCGCCCCCAACAGCAACGTCGCCTCCCGATAAAAAGATTCGCGATTATAAAGCCCTGTCAGCTGGTCAAATTTGCTGCCGATTGTCGGCATGATCCCTTCTGCTTTCAATACTACCCGCTCCCCTCAGCGCACATCTAAAATTTTTTTCAACTATTCAACGCAAAAAAATAAATCCCTGCAGAAACTTCGCGGATTATCGATTACTACTTTATTTTTATTTGGAAAGTGTGCTATAATTCGCGGGCAAAGAATTTTGGGAGGCAGATAATTTGAAATACATGACAGGCAAAGAAACAGCGGAAGCGTTCTTGAAATTTTTCGAGAGCAAAGGACATTTGGCAATGCCGAGTTTTTCGCTGATACCGGAGAACGATCCGACGCTTTTAATGATTGGTGCGGGAATGGCACCGCTAAAACCGTTTTTTACAGGGAAATTGAAGCCGCCGTGCCCGCGCGTGACGACAAATCAGCGTTGCGTGCGCACGGGCGACATAGAAAACGTTGGACGGACTGCGCGGCACCATACAGCGTTCATGATGCTGGGGAATTTTTCATTCGGCGACTACTTCAAAGCGGACGCGATACCTTGGGCGTGGGAATTTTTAACGGAAGTGTGCGAATTGCCGCGAGAAAAGCTTTGGGTATCGATTTATCCTAACGATGACGAGGCAGAACAGATTTGGCTCAAGCAACCGGGACTTAATCCTGAACATATCGTGCGCCTTGATGATAATTTCTGGGAGATTGGCCCTGGTCCTTGCGGTCCCGACAGCGAAATTTACATTGATTTAGGCGAAGAACGCGGCTGTGGCAAAGAAACTTGCGCTCCAGGCTGTGATTGCGACAGATTTTTGGAAATTTGGAACCTCGTCTTTACGCAATTCGACAAAACCGAGGACGGCGAATACAAACCGCTCGAACATAAAAATATTGATACGGGTTGCGGGCTTGAGCGTCTTGCAAGCGTCCTTCAGCAGAAAAATTCCAACTTCGAGACCGATTTACTTTTCCCGATAATTGAATACGTCGAGAAAATCAGCGGAATTAAGTACGGCGCGGGCGAAAAATCGGATATTTCGATGAAAGTTATCGCCGACCATGCTCGTTCGATGTCATTTATGATTATGGATAAAATTTTGCCGTCGAATGAGGGTCGCGGTTACGTTTTGCGCAGAATTTTGCGGCGTGCGATTCGTCATGGGCGCATGTTGGGGATTAAGGACGCATTTTTAGAGGGCGCGATTGATTCTGTTGCTAAAATTTATTCTGACATGCCCGATTTTGAAGAACTCGCCCGCAACGTTGCTTACATTAAAAAAGTTGTGCGTTTGGAGGAAGATAGATTCGCCGCGACGCTTGCGCAGGGCATGGAGGTCTTGACGCAAGAAATTTCCGCCGCAAAAGCTCAAAATAAGTCCGAACTTGACGGAGAAATTTGTTTCAAGCTTTACGACACCTTTGGATTCCCGTTTGAGCTTACGGAAGAGATTTTGGCGGAAAATAATCTTGCGCCGGACAAAAAAGGTTTTGATTCGGCGATGGAAGCGCAAAGACAACGTGCTCGTGCCGCTCGTGCCGCAAATGAACGCCTTGACGTGCCGGATTTGCTCAATGTCGACACCGAACACCTTAAACACGACGAAAATTGCACTGCGTCGAAAGTTTTTGTGCTGTGGAAGGACGGAAAACTTGTTGAAGAGCTTCACGACGGCGATTCTGCGGGAATTATTTTAGAAAGCACGCCGTTTTACGCGGAGGGCGGCGGTCAAGTTGGCGACGAGGGCTATTTAATCGGCGAATTGGGCAAAATTAAAGTTTCAAACGCAAAAAAATTGCCCGACGGCACGATTTATCATGAATCATACGTTGAAGAGGGGCAAATTAAGGTTGGCGACGCCGTTGAAATTAAAATCGACCGCGATAAAAAGCTTTCCTCTGCTCGGAATCATACGGCGACGCATTTATTGCAAGCCGCGCTTAAAAAAGTCGTCGGAAAGCAAGTAAATCAGGCAGGTTCTCTGGTTACGCCGGAAAGATTGCGCTTTGACTTCTCAAATTTTGAGCCGGTGACGCCTCAACAGCTCGCAGACGTGGAAGAATTGGTAAATGAGGAGATTTTAAAGGCAATCGACGTTGAAATTAAGCAAATGCCGCTTGATGAGGCAAAAAAATTGGGTGCGATGGCTCTGTTCGGCGAAAAATACGGCGACATTGTCCGCGTCGTCAGCGTGGAAGACTTCAGTTGCGAATTATGCGGTGGTTCGCACGTCAAAAACGTCGGGCAGATTGGCAGATTTAAAATTATCAGCGAAGGCGGCATTGCGGCGGGTGTTCGTCGTATCGAAGCGGTCACGGGACGCGCGGCGATTAAAGATGCCACTCATCAAGCAGAACTTTTGAATCAAGTTTCCGCTATTTTGAAAGTCCGCGCAGAAGATTTGCCCGCGCAGGTTGAAAAAATGGTTTCAGAAGATAAATCCATGCGCAAACAGCTCGACGAACTGCAAAAACTCAAAGAACGTGCGGAAGCGCAGAAACTTTTGGTCGGCGTGGAAGAAATCGGCGCGTTGAAGTATGTTAAAGGCGTCGTGCAAGCAAAAACTCCCGATGATCTGCGCGGCATGGCAGATTTTCTTATTGACAGACTTGACGGCGGCGTAATCGTATTGGCGGCGATAAATGACGGCAAAGTTTCGTTGGTCGTCAAGGCGGATAAAAAAGCCTGTGCGGCGGGCGTCCACGCAGGAAAAATCGTTAAGGAAATTTCTAAATTGGTTGGCGGCGGCGGCGGCGGTCGTCCCGATATGGCGCAAGCCGGCGGCAAAAATCCCGACGGCGTCCCTAAAATGTTTGATGCCGCAAAAAATATTCTCTCCGAACTTTAAGTAAAAAAAACCCCCGCGCAGATTTTCTTCTGCAACGGGGTTTTTGTGTGCTCAATTTTTCGGCTGAATGCTACCGCTTTGATAAGCCTCCAAAAGTTTATTCAATCCGATAATTTCCTGCCTGATACCCTGTCCGTGGTCGGTGTCGCCAATCGTCATGCGCCGCGACAAAATTTCGACGGTCTCGGCGGTTGATTCGATGTCTTTGTTTTCCGCGAGCGCAAGTTTAACGTCGGCGATTTTTTGGTGGCGTAAAAGTCTCAAGCCGCGCGAATTTGAAACGAGAGTGTAGCCCGAAATGCCCGTTTTCTCGTGGTAGGGTGTGCTGAAACCGCCGTCGATTACCAACGCTTTGCCGCCCGCCTTAATCGGAGTCTCGCCTTTGCGTACGCGAACCGGAACGTGACCGTTGACTATATGAGCGCACTTTGAATCAAGCCCGAACTCGGAAAAAATTTTGTCGCAAATATTTTCGTCGTCAATCAAATTGTAATAGGGGTCAGCCGGCTCCTTCCACGTCGCTTTATCCTCAATAAACGCCCGTTCAAAAGTTTTGAATTCTCTGCCCGCAATCGGCGAGAGCAAGCCGCACCATAAAAAGTACATAAAATCTAAATCTTCTTGCCGCCGCTCGTAATAAGCACGCCGCGCCCGCTTGTCCACGTAATCAAAATAATTTTTCCCGCTGTAAGTTGTTCCGTCGAAAGAAATTTTTTTAAAGGAGCCGTCCTCTTCAAGCGGAACGTTCGCATGGAAAAGTAAATTTCCGTTGTGGCAGGTATAAACGCCACCTTTTTTGTAAAGATAATCGACGTGCGCTTGAAAAGTCGCGCTCTCGGTGAAATTCGACTTCAAGCCCGAAATAATTTCCTGTTCGGCGTCGGTCAAGGCGCAGGGGTCGGCGCGGTCAATCGTCGGGAATTCGCTGTTGAGTTTGTAACTTTGCCCGCCGATTGAAATTGTGCCGTCGTCGAAATTAATTTTGTCCAAAAGGAGCCGCGAATCCATTTTAAAATCGGGATTGCGGCGGATAAGTTGTCCTTCGAGCTTAAACATAATCATCAAACTTGCAAGCTCGGCGGCGCGTAGCGGATTTTCATTGGGATAAAGATTTGAAGCGAAGAGCGTAAGCGGGCGCAAGCTGATTCCGTAGCCGCGCTCCAAAACGTCGGTGTTGTTGTAGTGCAGGGAATTTCTGACGACGGCGGCGATGCAAACTTCACTGCCGAGAGCCGCGCCCATCCATAAAACGTCGTGGTTGCCCCATTGAATATCGACTTCGCCAGGATAATTCATCAGCAAATTTAAAATCGCGTCGGGGCGGTCGCCGCGGTCGAAAAAATCTCCGACAAGGTGCAAGCGGTGAATCGCCAGCCGTTTTATAAAAATAGTCAGCGCGTGGATAAAATCTTCGCTGCTGTTTATCGCCACGATTGAGCTTAAAAGTTTTTCGTAATAAATTTTCTGCGCGGCGTCAGCGGTCGGGTGCGTGTTGAGCAATTCCAAGATGACGGTTTCATAGTGATTGGGAATTAAGTCGCGCATTTTGAACGAGGGATATTTATAACTCATGAACTTCGAGAGCTTAACCAGCCGCGCGAGATTAATTCGGTACCAAGCGGGCGTCGCGCGTCCTTGCGACTTAATTTGAGTGATTTTTTCTTTTGGATAGTAAATCAGCGTGCAAAATTCGGCAAGCTCGTCCTCGCCAAGCAAATCGCCGAAAATATAATCGACCTTTTCGCGGATAACGCCGGAGCAGTTATTGATTATGTGCAAAAATAAATCGTATTCGCCGTGCAAGTCGCTCATGAAATGTTCGGTGCCCTTCGGGAGGTACAGCCGCGACTGCAGATAAATTAATTTTTCGTAGATGGATTCTTTCGTCGGATATTTTTCCGATAAAATTCTCATCAAGCTCGCCGCAAAGTCGTAATCCTGATTCATAAGCTCAACTCCTTTTTAAACAAAATTCTAGCAAAAATTTCCCCGCTGTCAATTTGTACGCTAAAGCAGATAAAAAAAAGACGCCCGAAGGCATCCTAAAAATTCTGTCACGAATTTTTTTCAAGTTCGGTAGCCTTGCGAGCGTCGGCTATCGAATGCGCCTCGTCGCCGAGCAGTTCATAAGCCATGGCACGATACTTGTAAAGCTCCGCGTAATCCGGATAGAAATAGGCGGCACTTGTAAAATCCTCCGTCGCCTGCTTAAAATTTTCCAGCCGATAATGCGACAAGCCGCGATAAAAATACGACACGGCGTCATTTACGTTAATCACGAGAATTTTATCAAAGTCCTCAATCGCCCGCGCGTATTCCCGCAAAAGATAATAAGCTATCGCACGAAGTTGCCGCGCCTCAAAAAAGAATTCGTGAATTTTAATCGCCGCGTCGAAATCCTCAATCGCCGCCGGAAAATTTTTCAGCGTCATGTAAAGTTCGCCGCGATGATAATACGGCATTGTGTAGTTCGGCTTAAGCTCAACTGCCGCGTTAAAATCATTCATCGCCCGCTTATAATCTTTAAGTTCACGGTAAACGCTCCCGCGGTTGATGTAATAATCCTCGCATTGCGGCTTGAGTTCAATCGCTTTGTCGAAGTCGGCAATCGCCCGCGCGTAATTTTTCACCGCGATAAAACAAAGCCCGCGATTGTTATAAAATTCGGGGTCGTTCGGCTCAAATTCAATCGCCCTGCTGTAATTGTAAATCGCCTGTTCGTTGTCGTCGAGGTAGGAATAGGCGACGCCGCGCATGTTGTACGCTTTGGAAAATTTCGGGTCTAGCGCGAGAGCTTTGGTGTAAAATTTTATCGCGTCTTTGTATTTGCCGAGTTCGATAAATTGCCGCCCCCGCTCCAAAAATTTTTCTTTGGTCAAACTTTTCATTGCTCAAAAAATTTACACGGCGTCGAAGCCCAGTTGCAAGGCGGTCATGTTCTGTTCGACGGTGTGCGGAGGCACGCGCGTTGCGACAGATTTTTTTATTGTCTCGAAGTCGACGAGCTTTGTAACCTTGACAATCACGCCGAGCGCAACGATATTTGCGAAAAGAGCCTTGCCGAGTTTTTCGACGGCGAGCTTGGTTATCGGCACGCGGATAATATTTTTGAAGTCGGGCGAAGTCGGAACTAAATCGTCGTCCAGAATCAAAGTGCCGTCGGGATTCAAATCGTGGAAATATTTATCGGCGGCTTTTTGCGTCATGGCGAGCACAAAGTCGGGCGTCTTAACGTGCGGGTGATAAATTTTTTCGTCGTCGATGATGACTTCGGACTTTGACGCGCCGCCGCGAGCTTCGGGACCGTAGCTTTGCGACTGAACGGCGTTTTTGCCTTCGGAGACCGCCGCCTCCGCCAAAATAATCGCCGCCGTGATGACGCCTTGTCCGCCGCTACCGGATAATCTTAATTGTTTCCTCATTGCTTGCCACCTCCCGCGAGTTCTTGGACGTGTTGATAAGCCGCGTCGTAAGGTTCAGCCTCAGCTTGATAGAAAAGTCCAATCGGGAATTTGTCGCCGATTTTTTTATCGTCGGGGAGTTTATCCCAAGCATTTTTCATGACGGCGTTGTCGCGCATCCACGCCATCATTTTTGCGGGGTCGCCCATTTTATTTCTGCGCCCGTAAGCCGTCGGGCATTGAACGAGAGCTTCGATAAACGAGAAGCCGCGATTTTTTAAGCCGTCCTCAATCGTCTTGACGAGGTGCTGAACGTGAAAAGCCGTCGAACGCGCAACGTAAGTGGCACCAGCCGCCTCCGCCAGTTTGCAAGCGTCAAAGGGTCTGTCGACGGAGCCGTAAGGAGCGGTCGTAGCTTTTTTGCCCAGCGGCGTCATTGGGGAAGCTTGCCCGCCCGTCATGCCGTAGATATTGTTGTTAAATAAAATAACCGTCAAATCGACATTGCGCCGGCAGCCGTGGATAAAGTGATTGCCGCCAATCGCCGTGCAGTCGCCGTCGCCCGTGATGACGATAACATTCAATTCGGGACGCGCAAGCTTGACGCCGGTCGCAAACGGAATTGCTCTGCCGTGCGCCGTGTGGAGCGTGTCAAAGTCCATGTAACCTGACGCCCGCGAACTGCAACCAATGCCGCTGACGATAACCGTGTTGTCCTGCGTGAAATTCGGATTTTTTTCTATCGCCTGAACTATCGCCTTCATGACGATTCCATTGCCGCAACCGGGGCACCACAAATGCGGCAGGCGATTCCGTCTGAAAAATTTTTCGTAACTGCGCTCAATCATTGCCCGCTCACCTCCGCGATAAGTTCATCAATCGACGCCTCAATTTCTTCCGGCTCAAAAATCGTCATGTCGTATTTCGCGCAGAGTTTCACGGGGCATTGACCTTTAACGGCGCGTTCGACTTCGTTGACGAGTTGCCCGAAGTTTAATTCAGCGACGACCAGCCCGCGCAGATTTTTCGACAGCTCACGGATAATTTTTTCGGCGAACGGGAAAATTGTAACCAGCCGAACGAAACCGACTTTAATACCGCGCTTGCGTGCGTTCAAAACTGCCTCGTAAGCCGTGCGAGCCGTCCCGCCGAAACTCACAACCGCAAATTCCGCGTCGTCCATAAATTCTTGATGAACTTCGATAATCTCGTCAGCCGCGCGGGAAATTTTTTCGTGCATACGTTTAATCGCCTCGCGCGTGACTTTGGGACTGCCGACGGGAAAGCCGGTGTCGTCGTGAATCAAGCCGGTAACGTGAATGTGATAGCCCTCGCCGAAGTTCGCGACGTTCGGAACTAAATCATCGTCGGGCGTGTAGGGTTCGTAACCTTCGGCGCGTGAAATTTTCGGGACGCGGCGCGGATAAACTTCAACCTTCGCGGGCAATTCGACGTTCTCCCTAAGGTGCCCGACAATTTCATCAGTCAACAAAATCACGGGCGTGCGGAAACGTTCGGCATAGTTGACGGACTTAACCGCAATGTCAAAAGCCTCGCGAACGCTCCACGGACTCAAAACGATAATCGAGTGGTCGCCGTGCGTGCCCCAACGCGCCTGCATGACGTCGCCTTGACTGGGAGCGGTCGGTTGTCCCGTTGAAGGACCCACGCGCTGGACGTTGACAATCACGGCGGGAATTTCGGCGGCGGAGGCGTAGCCGATTAACTCCTGCTTTAAACTTATGCCGGGACCGGACGACGCGGTTAAAACTTTTTTGCCGGCAAGCGACGCGCCCAATACAACGCCCATGCTCGCGATTTCGTCTTCCATTTGAACAAAAGTTCCGCCGAATTTGGGCAAAAGTTTAGCCAAACTCTCGGCAATTTCCGTCGACGGCGTGATAGGATAGCCGCCAAAAAATCTGACGCCCGCCGCGAGCGCACCCTCAGCGATTGCCTCGTTGCCCTGCATCAATCTTGCGCTCATTTCGCCGCCTCCTTTTTAACTTTGTCCATGAAAATCGCGTAGTCGGGGCAACGCAGCTCACATTGCCCGCAAGCTATGCAATTCTCGTGATTAGCCACGTAAACTTTGCCCAGCGTGTCCAGTGCCAAAACTTTTTTCGGACAAAACGCCACGCAAATTCCGCAGCCCTTGCACCGCTCAAGCTTGAGCGTGAATTCAGACTTCATAAAGCTCTCTCCTTTGCAAAATTGTTATCGTCGGGATGTTGCTTGACATATTTTTCCAAACCGGCAAGCCATTCTTCGTCGGACATGTTATCGTATTCTTGCTTCCACTTGTTATATTTGTCGCGCTCTTTCCAGACCAACGAAACGAATCTCTCCGCCTCAATGATACCGAGATTGTCCATAAGGCAATCCATACCGCGTTCAAGTATTTCTTCGTCGCTAATCATGATAATTCGCCTCCCAAATTTTAACGAAGTCCACGGGATTAATTAAGATGATTTCGTCAGATTTAAGCTTCAGCAATCTGTCGTCCACGGTTAAAAAATAATCGCACTCCGCCAATATCGCGCTTGCGACGTGACAGGCGTCTTTTTCTTTTATGCCCGCCGACATGAATTTAGCCGCCTTAGCCGTCACCGATTCGGCAAGACCTATGCTGACATAAATTGAAGAATATGCTTTCAAAAATCTATCAACCACTCTTCGACGAAGTTCAAAAGGGCATTGAAAATTTTCGTGGTGCAAAATATATGAAGTTGCCATTTCAAGCTTGCCAGATTTTATTTGCTCTCGGATAAAAATTATTGCCGTCGTCTCTTCAGCTATTCGCGGAAAATTTTGGTCGTCGAACGGTCTGCCGAAACAACAGTTGTCAAGATAAATTCTCAACGTCAACGCCTCCCGAAACTTGCCGTAAAGACTTCGCGCCCGAATGAATCTATCCTGCGTCCGTGAAAAAATTTTTCTACGCAAGCAGACCGATTAAAATATCCTTCGTGACTTCGGCGGGGTCAAGATTTATGTCGCAGTCTTCGGCGGTCACGTCGTCGAGAAGTGCGCCGGCTTTCCTCAAAATTTCGTCCAAGCTCAAAAAAGATTTGAACGTCGCCGCCATCGCCGAATTAATTTTCTCCGTCAAGTCGTCACTTTGCGCGACGATTCTGTTGCCGGTGTTGCGCGGGAAGAAATAAAATTTTTTCGCGCCGTCGTCGTCGGAGTCGAGAAAGCCCAAAAACATTTCGCCCGAAGAAATTTCACACGGCACGCAAAAAGCAATTTCGTGCGCGTCAAGCAAATATTTCCTGTCGATTTTTTCCTGCGCCACATCAGCCAGAATCAGCTTGAACGGCACGGGCTTATCGTGATTCATGCGATTGTAATCGTTGAGATTGACCGCGAGCATTTCGTCAGTCAGCGTTTCGCCGAGGAAAAAAGCTTCAGTCGCGCCGCCCTTGTCAATCGGGGCGTCCGTCATGTCGCCAGAAAAAATTACCGTGCGCTCTTTGGTGTCGATAAAATTTTCCTCGCCGAAATCATTTTGCCAGCCGATGTCGCGCTTTAGGGAATTCAAATGCAAATCCAAATCGACGCGCCCTTCTTCCTTGCCGTCGAACAGATTAAACCAGTGCACGCCGACGACGACGGAATTTTTTTCAAAGGCGTAGGACGAGCCGCAGGGAATATTGCCGACGAATTTTTTTTCGCTGACGGGCACAGCGTAGCGGAATCTTTCGGGAATGAAAATTTTTTTGCCGGCGACGTTCGGGCGGATGTCCTCAACAATCGAATCAATAATCACGGCGAGAATTTTTTGCGCGTCGAATTTCAAGCCGCCGCGAAAATCGTCCGCGAAAGCTTTGCCGTTGCGAATGTTGTAAACGATACTTTCGGGCGCGGTCATGCGGTAGAGAATTGCGTTGGCGAGCGAAACTTTTCTGTAAGTTGTGACGTTAGCAAGTTCGCGCTTGAGTTCGTCGAGGGAAATTTTTTCGGCGCAAGTCAGCCGCTCCAAAAATTTTGGCGTCAAAGGTTTGTGGTGGCGGTCAGCGAGTTTGCGCATTTTATTTATCGTCGCGCGCAGATAATCCGAATGCGGCTTGAACGCCAGCCACAGTGGCTTGAATCTGTGGAAGATGCTCGCCAATTTTCCCAGCCCGTTTGTCGCAATGTAGCGCGAAAATTTTTCGTCGATGTTCGCAGAAGAATTTCGTAGCTTGAAAATAGTTTCCCTGTCCTTTATCAGTAGCGTCGAGCCGGTCGCGACGAAAATCACGTAGCGCAGAAATTGCACGGGGTCGTTCGGCAAAATATTCAGCAGTTCGCACAGCCTGATTGCGAGTTCTTTGTTGGGCACGTCGTCGACGTTCAGCTCCATGCCAAGAAATTTTATCACGGCGATTAAATCTTCGAGCGTCTCTTCGGACAGTGCCGCGCCCGATTGAATCATCTTCACTGCGCGGGCTTCGATTTCTGCGCTGTCAATCGCGTTGATGACAAAAATTTTTATCGGCTTAGCGTCGGCGGGCAACTCCAGCGCGTCGTTGGGAATGTAGACAAGCTCCCTGTCGAAGAGTCCGAGATTTTCCAGCCCGTAAGTCGACATGTAATGTAAAAGTTTGTTCGCCAAAATTTTCTCCGGCGTGCTACCGGCGACCGTCGCGAAAGATTTGTAAAAGCCGCGATTCAGCTCAAAAATATTGTAGCCGAATTTGTCTTTGATGAACGTTAAAATTTTTTCGTCGGCGACGAGCGGGCAAACTTTGAACGCCGCCTCCGTGACGAAAAATCCGTTCGCAAGATTTTTTTCGTTGTCCAAAATGTGCGGCGGAAAATTTTTGTCCTCAAGCTTCGGCACGGCTTTAAACAAATTCAGCGTAGCGCGAACGAATTCAAAAATTTTGTCGACGGTTTCCATGCAAAAACCTCCTTTTAAATCAAAACAAGGACGGTCGAAACCGCCCCTGTTCTGTCGGCGGGAAGTAAGAATTTAAAACCTCAAGTGTCATAAAGTCAGGAACTTCCTTTGCCGAAAAATTTTCGTTCTTATCAATCGCGGAAAATTTAGCACACTAAAATTTATCTGTCAACTGTTGGGAGAAATTTTCGCGCGGCGTGACGTAAATCGTGCGCTGATTCGTGAAGATGACAAAGCCAGGCTTCGCGCCCGAAGGTTTCTTGACGAATTTGCACTGAACGTAGTCGACGGGAACTTTCGAGGAGTCGCGAGCCTTGGAAAAATGCGCGGCGATTTCGGCGGCGAATTGTAAAGTTTCGTCGCTGACTTGGCTTGAACGAACGATGACATGCGAGCCGGTGATTTCTTTGGTGTGGAGCCACAAATCATCAGGCGCGGCGATTTTAAATGTCAAGCGGTCGTTCTGCGAATTATTTTTCCCAACCAAAATTTCTGTGCCGTCGGGCGCAAAAAATTTCAGCGGCTGGGGCTTCTTACTCGGCGCGGTACGTTTCTTAGCTTCTTTAAGGTAGCCGCCCGCGATTAATTCCGTGCGAATCTCGTCGATGTCAACAAGCGTGGTCGAGGCGGTCAGCGCGTGCGCAATGCTCTCCAGATAAAAAATTTCTTCGCGGCAAAGTTCAATCTGCTCGGCGATAAATTTCGTCGAACGCTTGAGCTTGTCGTATTTTTTGTAGAAGGCTTGGACGTTGGCGGCGATGGTCAAGCGGCGGTCGAGCGGGATTGAAATTTTTTCGCCGTCGTAAATGTTGTCAACGGTAACCGCGTCGTCAGCGTGGTCTTTGAATTGGTAGCGATACGTCGAGAGATTATCTGCGCGAATCCTCCAATCGTCGGCATTTTCGGCGGCGGCGAGTTCATTTTCCAGCACGGAAATTTTATTTGTGGCGCGGCGCAGTTCGTTGTTGACGAGCTTAGAAAATTTTTCTTTGTCGGGCGGCACGTAGCTACCAGAAATTTCGTCGGCGGTTTCCAAAAGTTCGGATAAAGTTTCAAACGTCCGAACGTTGCCGCGCAGATAATTTAGCTTGACGGCGGAGATTGCCAAAATTTTTCCCGCGTCCTCAACCATACAAGGAACAAAATTTTCTTTTATTTCAATCAACGCGGCTTTCAGGCTGTCGAAGTCAGCGGCGTCAAGCGCGGAAATTTTTATGTCGTTTGGAAGTCCCGCAAGATAAATCGTCTCGCGGACGCTTTGCGGACCGAAGCCTTGACAAGAATTCATAATCGCCTTGTCGAGCCGCGAATCTTTATCGGCTTGAATGTGCGCCAAAATTTTTTCTGCGTCGGTCGCGAAGATGTCAAGCTTGTCCTGCGCGGGCGGCAACTGATAATTTTGATTGGGTAGAACGGTTCGGACGCGGCTGGAGTTGGTGCCGATTTTTTTCAGCGCGTCGACAATCAGCCCGTCGGAAATCAGAATCAAGTTGCTGTACTTGCCGATAAGTTCCGCCGCCAGCGTGAACGTCTGAATTTTTCCGCCCGCCCCGATTGAATCCACGTCGATAAAAATTATCCTGTCGAGTTCGTGCTGACGAATCGCCGCAATTCTTCCGCCCTCCAAATTTTTTCTTAGCACCATGCAAAACGTCGGCGGCTCCGGCAAATTTTCCGGCGATTTTTTCAGCAAGTGCACTGACGGATTTTGCGGCGCGAGTGAAATTCTCAACAGAAAAGTTTTGCCCGGCTGACGCACCGTGAATGTCAAGTTTGCTTTGTTCTGTTGCGTGATTTTGTCGACGCGCCCGCCAACCAAATTTTTTTCTAGCTCCAAAGTCAGCGGACGCATCGAGAAGCCGTCCAAGTTCAAAGTTCCTCACCTCTAATATCTTTTTAAAACCGAACGCCGCGCCCGTTCCATGTTGGCTGTCAGCTCGGCTTGCGAACGGGATTTTAAAAGCGGCGTCGTGCGGAAAAATTTTTCGTCGCTGTCAACTTTTATCCACGTGAAGCCCGCCGCCTCCACGACAAATAAAAATGCCCGCTCAATCACGTGGGCAAGCGTCCCGTCAATTTGTCCGCGCTCTTCGGGGAAATCGTCGAACGTCAGCCTGCTGTCTAGGAGCGGCACGAGGGCTTTGGGCTTAAACCAAAACATCGAACCGGCAGGGAATTCAAGTAAGTTGCGGTGGCTAATTTCAATTCCCAGCCCGCGCAGAAAATTTTTCGTGGCGTGATAATTTTCGCCCCAATTAATCGAGACGCGAATCGAATCAAAATATTGCGGGAAGACGACGCCGACTTTCTCGTCCGCCAAAATTTTCAAGATGCCGCCGACAATTTCGGGACTACCCAAAAGATTTTTGTAAAGATGGTCGCGCCAGCCGCGCAGAATTTTTTCAGCGTGTGGCGATTTTTTGCTGTGGATATGAACGCACACATCGTAGCCGCTGTAAATTTCTCTGAAGCCGACGAACGCCGCCGCAATGTCGCGCCCGCGATTGTCGAAAATTTTTATCGTGACGGAGCCTTTGTCGAAGTCGCTGAAAACTTTTTCAATCGCGGATTTTTTTTCGGGCGAAGTCGTGGAAATAAAAACGTCGACCGCGCAGGGAATGTTGCGCAGAAGATTTTTCAACTCGGCGGCGAGTTCGGGATAAAAAATGTGAACGACCGCCGCGATTTTAAAATTGACGGGCAGCGCAGTAAAATTCAGCGGAACTTTCAAGGCGAAATCTTTGCCGCGCTTGAGCCGAACAAAATTTTCCATGCACTCCACTTGCATAAAAAAAGCGTCGCCGCAGTCTTCGCGCTTAGTCTTAAGTCTCAAGTCGTAGTAAATGTATTCGTAAATTTCGGGGCGGTGAATTGCGCAAAATTCCTCGAACGGGTGCACGAAATTTTTGCCGATGAAACTTCTGGCTGTGCGATAAAAACTCATAAAGCTCTGCCCTCGTAGACCGCGATATATTTTTCCGTGACGTGTTCAATCGAAAATTTTTTGAGGGCGGCGGCGACGTGATTTTTTATTTTGTAGTAAGCGGCGGGATTATCAGCAAGGTTGCGCAGAATTTTGGCAAGCTCGGCGACGGGAACCTTTCCTCCGACTAAATCAAAGACGATTCCCGCCTCCTCAATCATCGCAGGAACTTCGCCAAGATTCGAGCTGACGACGGGGCGTCCGGCAAAAAAGCTGTCGATAATCAAAAGCGGAAAACTTTCGCCCGCGTATTCGCTCGGCAACAAACCAATATCCGCCGCCGCCAGATAATCGCGCACGTTGCTTTTGAAGCCGACTAAGTGCACGAATTCCGGCACGCGATTTTTAAGTTTGTCGTACATTTCGCCCGCGCCGACCAGAATTAAATCAATTCGCTGTTCGCCGTTCGTGTTGGCGAGTTTAACCGCGTCAATCGCCGCCTGCCAACCTTTTTGCGGAATGGCACGGCTCACGACACACGCCACGAAAGAATTTGCGGGAATGTTCAAATCTGCGCGGGCAACGGGATTTATCGGCAGAGGCTCCAGTCCGTTGCCAATCTTGAAAAAAATTTCACGGTGTCCGAAGTCGCATTCCTTGAACGGCAACAAATTTTTCTCGGCAATGTAGACGAACGCGCTGACGGATTTTTTCACGCGCTCAAGAATTTCTTTGCGATAAACGGCGTCGGTTGCCTCGTACATGCCGTGGAGCGTGACGACGTGGCGCAAGTTCGGATTGTTCTCGACGACGTAACTCGTTGCCGAATCTGTCGCGCCGTGGTGCGTGTGAATCAAATCGATTTTAAATTGCGCAACGACCTCGGCAAGCCCGCCCGTCTCGTTCAGGTAAATCAGCGGCACCGTCGGCTCCATTTTCTTGCGAATGTCGGGCAAATCGTCCGCCATTTGGAAATCCAAAACCGTGACGGGATAACCTTTGCGGCGCAGTTCGTTGGCGAGAATCAGCGGGAAAGTTTCGCCGCCGCCGATACTCATCGCGAAGACGCCCATTAAAATATTCGGCTTGCGCTTGACGCCCAAAATTTTTTTCATGTCGAAAAGTTTTTTAAGTTGGTGAATGTCCTTGCCGCCGTAGTAGCCGAAAAAATGCTCCTCCAGCTTGCTGAAGTGGGCTTCGTGAACTTCGGCGGGCACGCGATAATTTTCCGCGACGAATTCGGCAATGCGTTCGTGCTCAATAAAATAGCGCGGCTCCTTCTGAATTTTTAGAGACGTGCTTTTTTTGTGGACGCGGTAAAAATTCGTGGCGCGCGGCGAATAGTAAACGCAACCACCCTTAATCGTGTCGAGGTAGAACGCCCAATCGCCGCAGAGTTTCATATCCAAACAAATTTCGGGAAAAGTTTTGCGTTTGCGGAAGAGGACGCTGCTGACGTTCGGGATAATATTTTTAATCGCAAAGCCCTGGTCGACAAATTCGGCGGCGGTCACGGCAAAATCTTTAGCCCAATCGAACGCGGGCAAATCGGCTAGATATTGTTCGGTGGTGAAAATTTTTTTCTCGTCTTGAATAAAATTCGTGCGGCAGAAGGCAAGTTGAATTGCGTCGTCGGCGAAGGCGGGCACCAGCTCCGATAAAAAATTTTCCGCGCTGAAGTCGTCGCTCTCGGCAATCCAAATTAAATCGCCGCGAGCCGCCTCAATTCCCCTGCGCCACTGATTGAAGACGCCGCCAGAATTTTTTTGATTAAAGATTATCCGCGTGTTGTTCATGTGTTTTGCTTGGAAATCTTTTAAAATTTCGCGGCTGTTGTCGGTGGAGGCGTCGTCGAGCAGAATAACTTCAAAGTTTCGGTAAGTCTGGTTGTAAATTGTTTCGAGGCGTTGAGGCAGAAAGGGTGCGTGATTAAAATTCGGGACGATGACGCTGACGAGCGGCGAAAAATTTTCGCGCGTGGAGACTTTCCAAAAGTTCACCGCCCGCGCAGATTTTTTTCCGCGTGCCATGGAGAATTTAAGTAGCGCAGTCTTAGCGGCGGCTTTGAGCGGCAAAAAAATCTTCTCGCGTACAGTCGGTAAATTATTCGCGCAGAATTCGTCGACGCGACGGACAAAACTTCTAATCGTCGAACCCGTCAAGGCGCGGTAAATTTTCATCTTCAAGCCCAAAATTTTCACCTCTTGCCAAAGATAATAAAAACCGCCTTTAAAGTCAACAGGAATATTCCCCGCTTTACATTCCGCCCAAAATTCAATATCATACCGCTTACAGGATTTAAGGAGGAAGTTTGTATGACAGAAGAAATTATAATCGGCTCGCAGAGGAGAGATTATGAGCAACTTCATTGAACTTGGGAAAAAAATTTACGACCTGAACAATCCGCGGGAGGCGCACCGTTTTGCAGTGTTCGTGGCGCGTTGCCTTCTGCACCCGCAACGCATGAGCCGCTTGGAAAAATTTTTCGCGCAATCGGAATTGCTAGCAAAAGTAGCGGCAGGTTATCCTTTTGTCTACGAACAGGCGACGCGGGCATTTTTTTATCATCGGTCGACGTTCGAGGAGCGGGCTCGGCTGATTGAAGAGAACATGAGTTTTTTATCGGCGCGTTTCAACGAAGACTTCATGCTGAAACTTTACGGCGACAAAAAAATTGAGCTGTGGAGAATGCCGCTCGACGAAACTTTGGGCGAAATGAATTTGGTTCTGTGCGCCGAATCTGGACAACGCAAAGAAGGACTCGCCGCCGTGATGTTCAACTTGCCAGATGAAGTGCCGGTCTATCAAATTTTGTTTTGGATAGCGCGTGACGCCGAAAAAAATTGGGCGATGTGGATTGGCGCGATGCAAGGTCCCAACGTCGACGACGCAAAGGATTTAGTCAAGCGCATAACCAAAAAATGCCACGCTTACCGCACGAAAAATTTAATTCTCTACGCCGCGCAGAGTGTGGCTCGGTCTTTGGGCGTGAAAAAAATTTTCGCCGTCACCAACGAGGGCTACTACGCCAACAACCACGTGCGCCGCGATAGGAAGTTGAAAACTTCGTTCAGCGATTTTTGGGCGGAGGCGGGCGGCACTCCGACGAACGACGCCAGATTTTTTGAATTGCCGCTTGTCGAGACGCGCAAGACCGTCGAGGAAATTCCGTCGCATAAGCGGGCACAATATCGGCGGCGGTTCGCCATGCTTGACGAATTGGACGCGGCGATTTCTGAAACGTTGCGGAGGTTTGAACGTGCGAATAGCGATATTTGAAAACATAATGACGCCCGGCGGTCACGAAGTAGAATTCGACAGGATTTTGGTTGAAGAATTTCGCGGGCTTGGTCACGCGGTCGAATTTTTTGTTCCCGAAAATTTTTCCTTCCAATTCGATTATCAAACGCCGGTCACGCGGCTCAAGGGCGACGCCGTCACTTACACGAACTCGCGCGGGCTGAAGAAAATTTTTGCGGCGGCGAAGCGCGAAATTAATCGGCAGCGGTGGTACAGTCAGCTTTTTGAGGCTCAAAAAAATTTCGACGCGCTGATTGTCCCGACGTCAACTTACAGATATTTGCGGGCGTTGAATCACAGCGCGTTGAAAAAAATTTCCGTGCCGCTGATTTTTATCTTGCACGGAATCAATCCCGCCGAGGCTCCGAAATTTTTGGCGGCGGCTGATAAACTTTCTGCGAACAAAAATATCAAGCCCGTCGTGCTGATGTTCGGCGACAATATTTTTGGTGAGCGGCGCGAAAATATTTTTACGATTTATCCGCCGACTTACACCGCCCGCGACTTGCAATGCGTAATGCGTAATGCGCAATGCGCAATGAATGCGCCTTTAAAGATTGGATTTTTCGGACAATATCGACGGGAAAAAAATCTGCGCGGGTTGTTGGAGGTTTATCTTAAAGGAAATTACACGCGGCGGGTTGAATTGCAAGTTCAAGGCTCGACGATGCACGCGGAGGATTCGGACGACTTTGAAAAAATTATCGGGCAATATCGCGGCGTCGAAGGCTTGAGTTTTTTGCACAAGGGCTTAATTGGCGCGGAGTGGCAACGGGCGATTCTGAACGTCGACGCGCTGTTGATGCCGTATTCTGCGCCGCGCTATCGTTATCATTGGGGCGGCATGCTCTTCACGGCGATCGGCTTCGGAAAACCCGTGGTGGCAAGCGACGACATGAATCCCGAAGTTTTCGAGCTGTACCGCGTCGGCGAAACTTTTCACAGCGGTAACCTCGACGACTTGGCGCACGTGCTGGAGAATTTTATCAACGGCTTCGACGAAAATTTTCCGACGTACTCAAAAAATCTCAAGGCGGCGGGAGAAGATTTTTCGCCCGTGAATTTTGCGCGGCGGCTTGAAAGGATTATTCAGCAATAAAAAAACGCCCCGAATTATCGAGGCAGGAATTTTTCTGTCAACCTTTAACAACTTCAGTAAAGTCAGACCAATCTTCAACTTTGAATGCGCGAATATCACGAACACTGCGCTTGAACCAACCGATGCGCGAGAGCTTGTTAATCGCTTTGTAAACTGTTGTCAAAGAATCTTTTTCGCTGTTGTTGATGTAAACGCTTCCCTGCGTCCAATCAAAACCAAGAGTAGTAAGTTCGCGGCGAATTTCATCGTAAGCACCGTTGTAAGGGTCGCCGTATTCGCGCTTGAGGTCATCGATTTTTAAGTCAAAAGCGATTGCGTACATAATAATCAGCTCCTTTCGCCGCAATTTTATCACAAAAATTTGTAAAGGCAAAGTGCGCTTGTCTGCAAAATAAATTTGGGAGGGCTTTAATGGCTAAAATATCCGTGCTGATTTTGGCGAAGAACGAGGAAAAATTTATCGGCGCGTGCATAAAGAGCGTTGCGGATTTTGCGGACGAGGTTGTTGTTATCGACGACTTCAGTAGCGACGCGACCGCGAAAATTTCTGCTGAATTGGGCGCGCGTGTGATTCAACGCGGGCTAAACGGCGATTGGGGAGGTCAACAGACTTTTGCGATTCAGCAGGCAAAATTTGATTGGGTATTTTTTATCGACGCCGACGAACGCTCCACGCCCGAACTTTCCGCCGAGATAAAAAAAATTTTGGCGGGCGACGATAAAAATTTTGCGTGGCGGACGGCGCGACTGAGTTATTTTTGGGGACAACCGCTCTGGCACGGCGGCTGGTTCCCCGATTATGTCACGCGCCTTTTCCCGACGCAGGGCAGTTACGTCACGGGCTTTGTGCACCCGCAAATTCATCACACTTGCCAAGAAAAAGATTTTCCGCGCTCGGCTTACCTCGTTCACTATCCCTATCGCGATTGGAATCACTACTTCAACAAGCTGAACTTTTACACGACGCTTGCCGCCAAAAAAGCTCACGAGCAGGGAAAGTCGGCGAATCTTTTGGATATGATTGCGCACCCGCTGTGGGCGAGTTTCAGAATGTATTTTCTGCGCGGCGGCTTTTTGGACGGAATGATTGGTTTCGTGCTTGCCGGCTTCCATTATTTCTACACCATGGCTAAATACGTCAAGCTTTATTACTACGGCAAAGAAAATGTTCACGTCACGGAGGAGGAAGATGTTTAAAAATATTTTGGTCAACGCGCTGGTGAATCTCGGCGACGTGGTGCTGACGACTTCCGCGCTGGCACTGATTAAAAAAAATTTCCCCGACACGAAAATTACAATGCTGGTTAAGCCGGTGGTCAAGGACGCCGTGATTGATAATCCCGTTGTCGACGACGTGATTGTCCTCAATTATCGCGCGAAGGAAAATTCTTTCCAGAAGATGCGCTCCCTCGTCAAAGAAATTCGGCGGCGGAATTTTGATTTGGCGATTTCGTTCGACCGCAAGCTCCGCCCCGCGCTGATAACTTTTTTTGCAAGAATTCCGCGCAGAGTTTGCCCCTCAAAAGTTTTCGACGACAACAAGAGCCGCGTGACTTTGCTTTATACCGACGTGGTGGAAATTTCGCACGACCTCGACAAAACTTTGCAAGCCGAAACTTACCAAGAAATCGTCCGCAAATTTTTTAACATAAGCGGTCACGCCGAGCCGGTCTTCCCGAAAAAAAATTCGCCCGTCGCCGATAAATTGCTTGCCCGCCTCCCGAACGCTAAATTTAAAATTGCGCTGTGTGTCAAGGGAACTTTTCCGCTCAAAACGTGGAGCAAGGAATATTTTGCGGAAGTCGTTCGCGAACTGCGGAAGAATTTTGACGCGGCGTTTTTTATTGTCGGCGCACCTAATGACAGAAATTATGCCGAGGAAGTTATCGCGGAAATGGGCGGCGGCGTGGAAAATTTTTGCGGCGAAACTTCGCTGACGGACTTGGCTGAACTTTTTCGCCGCGCAGATTTATTTATCACCGTCGACACGGGCGCAACGCACATTGCCGCGACGACCGGCGTTAAAATGGTCACGATGTACGGCTGCACGAGCCCCGACCGTTGGCACCCGATTAATAAAAACGCAATCGCCTTGACGAGCCGCGAGCCGTGTTGCCCGTGCACGAAAAAATTTTGTGACGAGCCGCATTGTCTGCAAAATGTCACGCCCGCCCAAGTCCTCGATGCCGCGATTCGATTTTTGGAGGCGTCATGAATATTTGTTTGCTGATTAAAGATTTCGCCGTCGGGAAAAAATTTTTGGCAGACGGGCGACCGACGAAGAGCGGCGCGGAAATTCACGGGGAGAATCACGCGCTGCAACTCATCAAGCTCGGTCACCGCGTCACGCTCATGACAAAGAAAAGATTTTTCCACACGGCGGCGCGAGAAAATTTGAACGGTATTGATTTAATTCGACTGCACCCGCCGTTTCGTTGGCTGGAAATTTTTTTGCGGCTACTCACGACGCACCGCGACATTGACGCCTTTTATATCATCGGCACGCCTAAATTTTCCGTCTGGGCGATTCTCTTTGCGCGGCTTTTTAATAAGCCCGTGACTTTGGCGTTGACGGGCAAGGCGGAAATTTTCAGCGCGGATAAAAATTGGCGCAACAAAATTTTGGCGACGTGCACTCACTACGTGGCGACGACCAAGGAAATTCGCGATGGTTTTATTCAGAGCGGCGGCATTACCCCCGAAAAAATTTCAATCTTGCCGCACGGCATCGACACCGCCAAATATCCGCAATCAAATGAAACTCGGCGGCGCAAACTGAAAATTTCTCACGGCGTCGACCCGAATCAAAAAGTTTTGCTGTTCTGCGCGCGGGTTGTCAAGGATAAGGGCGTCGACACTTTGCAGGACGTGTGGCGGATTCTGCACAAAAAATTTCCCGACGCGATTTTATTTGTCGTGGGCGGCGGGCTGAATCATTTGCTGGACGAACTGCGGAAAACTTCAGCGGAACTGGACGATTCGATAAAAGTTATCGGGGAAGTTGACGCGCCGCAAGAATTTTATCAGCTGGCGGACGTTTATATTTTCCCGTCGCGGCATGAAGGCTTGCCGACTTCGCTACTGGAGGCGATGGCGAGCGGACTTCCCGCCGTGACAAGCGACATTGGCGGCTGCGAGGACGTGATTGCAAACGACGTGAACGGCTACCGCGTTTATTCGGAAGATGCCAACGCCTTCGCGGAGAAAATCTCCGTGCTGTTCGACGACGACGAGCGCAGAAAAATTTTCGGCGAGCGGGCGGCTAAACTCATTCGCGAAACCTGCGACTTTGCGACGGTCATTCCTAAACTTGCAGAAATTATCGCGGCGAGGTGATTTTATGGACGATAAAAAATTTTTCGAGGCGGCGGAGGCTTGCGGCATTTTTGAACTTATCGGCTCCGAAGCGGCGGAGGAAGAAGTTTTGACTTACGGAAATTCTTTTTTTGACAAAAGCTACTTCGGGACGCGAATTTTAATCCTCGCGCCGCACCCCGACGACGAAATCAACGTTGCGGGTAATATGATTTTAAATTTGGCGGCGGCTAAGGCTGAAGTTTTCGTTGCGTATTCGACGAACGGCGATTTTAAAGATTCTGCGGAGATTCGGGCGCAAGAGGCGGTTGCCGCGCTGAAAATTTTGGGCGTGCCCCGCGAACGGATTATCTTCCTGGGCTACGGCGACGGGCATAAACTTTCCGACACGCCGACAAAATCGCCCGCCGGTCACAGCGAAACTTACGCGGCTGAAAATTTCGTTGACTACGCAAAAAAAATTTTCGGGCGACACAGCTCCTATACCCGACAAAATTTCAAGCGCGATTTAAAAAGTTTGCTACTCGAACTGCGCGCCAATATTATTTTCTGCGTCGACTTCGACAGCCACGACGACCACCGCACGTTGTCGATTTTGTTTGAGGAGGCTTTGGGCGAAATTTTATCCGAGCGCAGCGACTATCGCCCCGAAATTTATAAAAAATTGGCGTATGCTACGGCGTTCACTGCCGCGCCGGATTTTTACGCGCCGAATTTACTTGAGACCAAAAAGCCCAAAGTCGGCGAGACTGACACCTACGACTTTGATTTAATCGATCGCGCCAATTACGTTTGGGAAAATCGCGTTCGTTTCCCCGTGACGAATTTTAGAACGATTTTGAAGGATAACCCGCTTGCCGAGGCGATTTTTGCGCACAAATCGCAACGCAACGAGTGGAACGCGCTAAGAATTTTGAACAGCGACGAAATTTTTTTTGAGCGGCGCACTGACAGCCAAACTTTTTCCGCGAAAGTCACGGCGACTTCCGGCGACGCCTCCAAAGTTCGTGACTTTAAAATTTTCGGGGAAAATATTTGGAAGCCGACCGGCAAGGATAAAATAATTTTTGAATGGGCGGAGGCGGTTCAAGTCCAAAGGATTGTCATTTACGGTAACCCGTTTGATGAGGCGGCAGAAAAAATTTCCCTGCGCCTTGAGCTGGCGAATAAGCAAGCCGTCATTGACAAGGCGGGAATTTACTTGGATAATACAAAAAATTTCAGCGTGGAATTGCCGAGCCGAGGTCGCCCGAAAATCATTGACGTGGAAAAAATTTTCGTGACGCGAGCGGAAATTTCCGGCGTTGACACGAGTAAAGATTTTGGGCTTGCCGAGGTGGAGTTCTTCGCCAACGCCGAGCCCTTGCGCAAAATTCCGCCGTTTATCAAGCTGACCGTCGACGATAATTTTTTTTACAGCTATGCGGTTCCTTACGAGGTTGAAAAAATTTCCGTCGGGCTTTATCGTTTCCACGTCGACGCGCCCGTTAAAATTACGGCGACTGCCGGCGAGGAAAATATTTTGTCGGAAGTTATCGAGGACGAGGAACTGATTATAAATTTCGGGAAGGCGACGGAAATTATTTTGACGGCGGAAGTTATCGGCGCAGACATTTACGACAGGGCGATAATCCGGCGCGTGGGAGATTTCGCGCAGATTCAGCTTAAAATTTGGCAGTGGCTCGACAAGCTAAGAGTCCACAAGATTAGGAAAGTTGACAGATGAACGACGTTTTAACAATCAACGAGGAATTATTTATCGGGTCGGGCGGGCACCAAGCAACGTATGTTCACCCGATTGACCCGCGCAAGTGCATAAAAATTCCGCACAGCAAAGACGACGGTGACGTTAAAAAGGAGATGCGCTATCGTCGAATGTGCGCGAAAAAGTTGGCGCGTTCCAAACTCGTGACGGAATTTTTCGGGACTGTGGAGACAAATTTAGGTTTGGGATATGTTTTTGAGCGCGTCATCGATTACAACGGCGAGACCAGCAAAGACATGAAAAAATTTCTGTCGACGACACCGCGCGATAAAAAAAATCTCCACCGAATTTGGACAATCTTGCTGAACTTTAAATCGGACTTCCTGCGCGAAAACATTGCAATCGTCGACACGGACATAGAAAATTTCATGGTGCAAGAACACGCGCCGGGGGCTTATCGCGTGCGAATCGTCGACAATATCGGCACGCCCGTTTTAATTCCGCTCGTCTATTGGTTTGAATTCGCGGCGGCATGGAAGGCGCGTCGCTATTGGAACAGAATCGTCGATTGGCTGGCGGAAAAATATCCCGAAATAATTCCGCCGCAACTCGTCGCGCAACTTAAGGAGAAATGAATCATGTCGCTAAAATTTTTGCCGAAAATTTCGCTCGATTCAGCGATGTATAAAGTCGTGTTGCTGTTGGCGTTCGTGGTGCCGCTGTCGACCGCCGCCGCAAGTATCGCCGTCGGACTAGGGACGCTTTTCATAATCGTTTGGTCTGTGCGCCATAAATCTTTGCCGCCGTTCGACTCAAAAATTTTGGAGGTGCTGGCGGTCTATCTGGTAATCCAAATTTTTATCGCGGCGATGTCGTGGGAGCCGGCGAACAGTTTCCGCGAAGTTTTTGGCGAAGTGCACAGATTTTTTCCGCTGATTTTCGCGCTGACGTTCATAAAAAAGCGCGAGCAACTTTGCGGGGTGTTAATTGCGTCGCTGTTGGCGTTCCTGATTAATGACGCGGCGGGCATTTATCAATACGTGGTGCAGGACGAGCCGCGCGCGTTCGGCTTCAATCACACGCCGACTTTCTACGGCTCATTCATGCTCATGCAGTTGCCGATTTTAATTTATATCGCGCAGCTGGAAATTTTTTCTTTGCTGTGGCGGAGGCTGGCGGCGTTCACGGCGGCTTTGACGCTGATTTGTTTGGTGCTGTCGATGACGCGGGGCGCGTGGCTGGCGTTTGTGCTGGTCGTGGCAATTTTCGCCGCGCTTGAAAAAAATTACCGCCTTTTGACGGCAAAAATCTGCGCGGGCTTAGCGGTGGTATTTTTAATCGTCGCGCTGTTCTCTCCGAAAATTCAAGACAGATTGGCAACGATTACGAGCACGAAATTTCAGAGCAATACCGAGCGCGTTTTGATGTGGAAATCGGCGGCGGAAATTTTCAGCGACTATCCGATCTACGGCGTCGGGCAGAAAATGTTCTTCAACGCTTACAATTTTTATTACCTTCCGCAAGAGGCGCAGGAACGTCCTAGCGCGAACATGCGCGGGCACACTCATCCGCACAGCAACATTTTGCACAGGGCGAGCGAGGGCGGCTTACTCGGCTTAGCGTCGTTTATCGGGCTGTACGCTTACTTTTTCTGGAAATTTTTTACTCAATACCGCCGAGAAAAAATTTTTGCATTCGGCGCGGGCATGGCGGCATTTTTAATTTTGGCGGGTCTTCAGCTTGAAGGCTTAACGGATACAAACATGAACCAAGTCCCGATAATGCGCGAATTTTGGCTGTTGGCGGGCACGCTCCTTGCCGCCGAAGAAATTTTTAAACAGAGGTGAATATTTTTGACGATAGACGAAAAAATTTTTGAGGCTCCCGAAGGCGAGAAATGGGTCGACGCAAAATTGACTAGGGGACGGCGCAGGGCGTTAGAAAAATTTGCCGCCGATAAGCTCGGAGTAAAATTCTCTCGCATTGAAACGCTTGACATTGCTTTAACGCACAAATCCTACGCAAACGAATTCGAGCCGCGCATAAGATACAACGAGCGGCTGGAATTTTTAGGCGACGCGGTTTTGGGGTTGGCGACGGCAACTTATCTTTTTGAACACTTCACGCATCTTAAGGAGGGCGAACTTACCAAAACTCGTTCGGGAATTGTTCGGCAGTCGACGCTCACTCGCGTTGCCAAGGAAATTAAGCTTGACGATTTGCTTTTGCTCGGACCGACGGAAATGGAATCTAACCGCGGTCGCGATTCAAATTTGGAGG
This sequence comes from Selenomonadaceae bacterium, assembly GCA_017412925.1. Lineage (GTDB taxonomy): Bacteria > Bacillota > Negativicutes > Selenomonadales > Selenomonadaceae > Quinella. The sequence goes on along the minus strand of JAFPVP010000033.1, from coordinate 611 downwards.
ACGCTTTGGAGGCGGTTATCGGCGCGATTTACCTTGACCAAGGCTGGGAAGCCGCCCGCGATTATGTTTTTAGGCAATTCACGCCCGATTTCGAGCGCGTCAAAGTCACGGGCATTCCGAAAGATTACAAGAGCAAGTTGCAGGAGATAATCCAAAAAAATCCGCCCTTGAAATTGAATTATACGGAGCTGAGCAACAGCGGTCCCGACCACATGAAATCTTTCGAGGCGGCAGCGGTGATTGACGGAAAAATTTACGGGCGCGGAATTGGGAGCAGCAAAAAAGCCGCCGAACAGGAGGCGGCTAGAAAAGCTTTGCAGAAACTCGGTGCACTGAATTAATTAACCAGTTGTGAGTGTTGAAAAAAAGAAACTTCAAACAAAAAAACGTCAGCGATGGTGACACGATTAATATCAACGATAAGGATTACACAATCAAGGACAATACGCTCAAGTAAGGGACAAATTTAATTCCTAACTAAAAAAATCGCCCCTCGATTAGGAGAGGCGATAATTTTTTTTGAAGGATTAACTCATTGCGCCGGAGCGGGAGCTGGTGCCGGTGCGCCTGGTTTAATTGCGTCGTCGAATTTTGTATCCGTGAAAGGTTCC